>CAKPGR010000012.1 GCA_934155005.1 uncultured Bacilli bacterium
ATTGGTAGACGCACAGGACTTAAAATCCTGCGGGAGTCAAATCCCGTGCCGGTTCAAGTCCGGCCTTAGGCACCATATGTGGAGAAATACCCAAGTCTGGCTGAAGGGTCCGGTCTTGAAAACCGGTAGGTCGGGCAACCGGCGCGGGGGTTCGAATCCCTCTTTCTCCGCCATTTATTATATCGCGGAATGGAGCAGTTTGGTAGCTCGCTGGGCTCATAACCCAGAGGTCGTTGGTTCAAATCCAGCTTCCGCAACCATTTGGTCCCGTGGTGTAGCGGTTATCACGTCTGCCTGTCACGCAGAAGATCGCGAGTTCGATTCTCGTCGGGACCGCCATTTTTTTTGGCTCTATAGCTCAGTTGGTAGAGCACAGGACTGAAAATCCTGGTGTCGGTGGTTCAATCCCACCTGGAGCCACCATTTTAGTTTTATAGCTGGGTATCCAGCTTTTTAATTCAATTATTATAAAACTATTGTTTTAATAAAAAAAAGATGTTATAATGAAATTGGTCGATTATTAGCATGCGCTCGTAGCTCAGCTGGATAGAGTGTTTGGCTACGAACCAAAAGGTCAGGGGTTCGAATCCCTTCGGGCGCACCAGTTCGGGATGTGGCTCAACTTGGTAGAGCACTTGGTTTGGGACCAAGGGGTTGCAGGTTCAAATCCTGTCATCCCGACCATTTTTGAAATATACCGTTGATAATTCAGCGGTTTTATTATGTTTATGTTTTAAAATTTAATATGGACATAAATAATATTATGTATTAAAAAAACTTATATAGTAATTATAAATAAAAATATATTATTGTTATACAATCGATTATGAATTAAAAAGTATAGTAATACTAAGTATTTTTTAATATTTAAATACTTGACTTTAATAGGAAAAGTATTATAATATGTATCACTTACTTGTCGAAGAAAGTATTGACATGGACAAGTAGATTAGTTTATAATTGATGTGAAAATAGGAATAAGTGGGATAAAGGTTTTACACATTCTTGCATTATTTTCGGTTAGTTGAATAAACTAAAAAAGAGATACACTTGCTAGACCATGTTAGGTGAATCTCTGTTCAACTGTTAAGTTGTCAAAAGAAGCACCATATTCATAGATGAATAGGTGTTTTCTTTTAGTCCTTTGACTTTAAAGTGACAACAGTATAGAAGATAAGAGCTAAAGCTATAACAACTAACTGCATTAAAATGCCTTTCTCTAAAACTCATTGAACATCACCTCCATTCATCATTAATAAATAATGTTGAACAGAGGAACACCTAACTCAAGTGTATCTCTAAATAATTATATATTATGTATGTATTAAAGTCAAACATATTTTCGGCATATTTTATAATAATTTATCTAGTGTTAAAAACTATATTTTAAATCCATTTCAACATATTTTTTATGTATGAAAATGTAAAACAATAAAAAGCAATAAAACGTTGAAGAATAATGAGATAAGAGTTTATAAAATATATTTTCTTTTATGTCGTCCCGACCACTTTTGAAATATACCGTTGATAATTCAACGGTTTTATTATTATTTAATAAAAGATATGTCTATATTTTTTATTATAAATTTGATATAATTACCTTAGGTGAAAAATATGAAAAAAGTTCTTTTTATATCAAGTACAGGAGGTCATTTAACTGAATTGCTTGAATTAAAAAAATTATTTAAAAAATATGATTACCAAATTGTTACCGAAAAAACAAAATCAAACAGTAATCTTAAAGATGAATATAAAGATAAAGTGAATTATTTATTATATTGTACAAGACATAGTAAATTTAAATATCCTTTTATTTTGCTTTTAAATTGTTTCAAAAGTTTATTTATTTTTATCAAATTTAGACCAGATGTTGTCATAACAACAGGTTCTCATACAGCAGGACCAATGTGTTGTATAGCTAAAATATTTAGAAAAAAAGTTATATATATTGAAACATTTGCTAATATAAATACAAAAACAGTGACAGGAAGCATAATTTATAAATTTGCTGATTTATTTATAGTTCAGTGGGAAAGTATGTTAGAACTATATCCAAAAGCTGTTTATGGGGGGTGGATATTTTGACACTTATAATTTTAGGAACACAAGATAAAACATTTCCTAGACTTCTTAAAGCAATTGAAAGAGAAATGAAAAAGGGTAATATTAAAGATAAAGTTATTGTACAAGCAGGTCAAACTAAATATGAAAGTAAAAATATGGAAATATTTGATTTTATTGAAATGAATAAGTTTAATAGCTTATTAAAAGAGGCAGATCTTGTAATAACTCATGGCGGTGTTGGAACAATTTTATCAGCAATTCGTTTAAACAAAAAAGTCATTGCTGTACCAAGACTAAAAAAATATATGGAACATGAAAATGATCACCAAATTCAAATTGTTAAAGAATTTGATAAATTAGGATATATTAAAGCCTGCTTAAATTTAAAAAAATTAGATAAAGTTTTAGAAGAAATAAAAGATTTTAAACCAAAAAAATATAAAAGTAACAATAATCGTATGATAAAAATAATTGAAAATTATATTGATAATATATAAGGAGATTTTATGGAAGAGAGAATTAAAATAGCTATAATTAACGGAGAAAATAGTGCTTATGATGGAAAAATAGATTATATAAAAGTAGATGAAGAAGAATTTTATCACGTTTATTTACTAAAAAAATATATAGAAGAAAAGAACTATATTGTTAGTGATGATGTTAATATGAATGATGCTAATTCAATAAGCTTATTTTTAAGAGAAAAAGGTGATGTTGTTTTTTTAGATGTCACATCTTATAAAAACGATAAACCAGAAGATGGTAAAAAAGGAATAATAATTTTTCCAGATAATATAACAGAAAATCAAAAAGAGGCAATTATGAAGTTAAATGAAGAGATAAAAAATTTAGATTCATTACAAGTATGGTATGATTTTTCAGCTCACTTAGAGTGTAAAATGCTTTTTGCTGAAAATAATGATCAGGTAAGAACAATATTAGGGGATGTTTTAGATAATATAAATACAAAAACAAGATAGG
Organism: uncultured Bacilli bacterium; assembly: GCA_934155005.1. Taxonomy (GTDB): domain Bacteria; phylum Bacillota_I; class Bacilli_A; order RF39; family UBA660; genus CAJOJO01. The sequence continues at coordinate 3,046 of CAKPGR010000012.1, forward strand.
ATGATTTTATGTTAGAAGGACTAAATTTAAAACAAAAAGAAGCTGTAACAACAACCGAGGGTCCGCTTTTAGTTTTAGCAGGAGCAGGAAGTGGTAAGACTAAGGTTTTAACAACAAGAATAGCGTATTTAATAAATGAAAAAGGAGTTAGTCCTTATGATATTTTAGCTATTACGTTTACAAACAAAGCAGCTAAGGAAATGAAAAATAGAATTATAAATATGATTGGAACTATTGGATACGATATGCAAATATCAACATTCCATTCATTTGGTTTATATATAATAAAAAATAACTATGATAAACTTGGATATAAACAAAATTTTACGATTATGGATAGTGATGATACATTAACAATTATAAAAAAAATCATGAAAGAAATGAATTTAGATCCAAAAATATATAATCCAAAAGCAATAAGAAATAGTATCAGCAGCGCTAAAAATGAATTAGTTAAATCAAGTGATTACTCAAAATTTGTAGGTAATGATTTTGAAAATATAGTTTTTGAAGTCTATAAAAAATATGATAATATGTTAATTCAAAATAATGCATTAGATTTTGATGACTTACTTATGAGGCCAATATTACTTTTTAATAATAATCCAAATGTTTTAAAAGAATATCAAGAAAGATTTAAATATATTTTAGTTGATGAATATCAAGATACAAATCAGGCACAATATATTTTAATTAAAATGCTTTCAAGTAAATATAAAAATATATGTGTTGTTGGAGATAATGATCAAGCTATTTATTCTTGGAGAGGATCAAATTATAAAAATATTTTGAATTTCGAGAATGATTATAAAGAGGCAAAAACAATATTCTTAGAAGAAAATTATAGATCAACAAAAAATATTTTAAATGTCGCTAATGATATTATAAGAAATAATAAAGAAAGAAAAGATAAAAATCTGTGGACTAATAATGATGAAGGTGAAAAAATCAATTATCATAGGGCAACAAATGAAAAAGATGAGGCTTATTACGTCGTAAAAGAAATAAAAAAATTAATAAATGATGGTTGTCCCAAAAAAGAAATAGCTGTTTTATATAGGACAAATGCTCAGTCAAGGAATATAGAAGAAGTATTATTGAGAGAAAATATTCCATATAAAGTAATAGGCAGTTTCTACTTTTATAACAGAAAAGAAATCAAAGACTTAATTTCCTACTTAAAATTAATTTATAATGAATATGATGATAATAGTTTAGTTAGAATAATAAATGTTCCAAAAAGAGGAATAGGATCAAAAACAATTGAGAATCTAAGTAACAAAGCTAAATTAGCAAATAAATCAATATATGAGGTAATAGATAGCGGTAAAGAACTTGAATTTAAAAAAATAATCGAAGAAATTAAAGAACGTCAAGATAACTTATCACTTACAGAGTTAGTTGATTTAGTGCTAGATAAATCAAATATTAGAAGTGAATTAGTAAATGAACATTCCTTAGAAGCAGATGTAAGAATTGAAAACTTAGAAGAATTTAAAACAATTACTAGAACATTTGAAGAGAAAAATGGTATAATTTCATTAGGAGATTTTTTATCAGAAGTTTCTTTGGTTTCTGATATTGAAGAACATAAAAATAATGATGATGTTATAACTCTAATGACAGTCCATTCAGCTAAAGGATTAGAATTTGAAAATGTTTTTGTTATTGGAATGGAAGAAGGGATTTTTCCACATAAAAACTCATTTGATTCAAGTGAAGAGTTAGAAGAAGAGAGAAGACTTTGCTACGTGGCTGTAACAAGATCTAAAAAAAATCTATATTTAATTAATTCAATGAGAAGGATAATTTTTGGTGAAACAAATGTTAATCCACCAAGTCGTTTTATAGAAGAAATAGATAAAAAATATTTAAATATAGAAAATAAAATAGAAGAAAAATTTGATAAAGAATCCGTGATAGATAGTAGCGCTGAGTATAAAATTGGAGATCACGTTATTTGTGATAATTATGGTGAAGGAATAGTTGTTATGGTTGATGAAAAAATACTTACTATTGCTTTTCCACATCCAATTGGTATAAAAAAAATGATTAAAGGTCATAAATCAATAAGAAAGGTTTGATAAGATGAATAATATAATAGAATGGATAAATAATTTGGCTAATAACTTTAAAGATTTTATTATTAAATATAATGCTAATCCTGTGTTATGGATTGCTCTATTCTTTATTGGAATATTAGTTTTCTTATTTACATATAATTATTTAAATAAAAACAAATAAAAACTACTAATTGATAGTAGTTTTTATTTTTTCATATTTTTTAATTATATCATCTAAATTTTTATTATTAAAAAGTGAAATATATAATCTTAATTTATCTCTCATTCTATTCTTAGACCATTCATCAATATCAACATCATTTAAATTAAAACAAACTTTAAATATTACAGAAACAGATTTTTCATAGTTAGGTTGGTTTTCAGTTGTCATATCTAAACTATTTGAATCAATAAAGTCATCAACTAAATATTCTAGAAATTTCAAATTAAAAATATCATCATCTAATCTTTTTTCTATTTCATAGCTATGTGTTTCAATAAATGATGCTTTTTTTGCTAATATACTAAGCTCTCTTAATTTATGAAAGGCATCTTTTTTTCTTCTCTTTTTATCAGCTTTTGTCATTTGTCTTTCTGTACTATTTGACATGAAACCACCCCTCTTTTTTTCATGTATTATAACACTTTTTTTCTATTTGTCAAACTTTTCTTTTCCTTGAAATAAAAACCTATTTATATTATAATTATAAAAGGTGAATGAAATGTTTCAAATTGGTGATATAAAAATAAAAAATAGAGTCGTTCTAGCTCCTATGGCCGGAATATCTAATCCAGCATATATTAAAATTTGTGAAGATTTAGGCCTAGGTTATGCTATTACAGAATTACTTAGTTCAGAAGCCATTTCGAGAGATAATAAAAAGACATTAGAAATGTTAAATAAAATAGATGAACTAAAAATACCGGTAGCTGTTCAAATTTTTGGATCCAACCCTAAAACAATGGCTGCCGCAGCTAAAAAATTAGTTGATTTATATAATATAAAAATAATTGATATTAATATGGGGTGCCCTGTTCCGAAAGTAGCTTTAAGAGCTGAATCAGGGAGTGCTTTATTAAAAAATCCAGATAAAGTATATGAAATTATAAATGAAGTAGTAAATGCTGTAAATATTCCAGTAACAGTTAAAATAAGAAGTGGTTGGGATAATGATAGTATAAATGCCCCTTTAATTGCTAAAATAGCTGAAAAAGCTGGAGCAAAAGCAATATCTATTCATGCTAGAACAAGATCACAGGGGTATAGTGGAAAGGCAGATTGGAATATCATCAAACAAGTTAAAGAAAGTGTTAGTATTCCTGTTATTGGGAATGGTGATATCAAAAGCTGTTATGATGCAAAAAGAATGATTGAAGAAACTAATTGCGATGGGATTATGATTGGAAGAGCCGCACTAGGTAATCCTTGGATTATAAAAGAATGTGTTGATTACCTAGAAAAAGGTATCGTTCCAACCACTATAACACCAATACAAAAATTTGATATGATATTAAAACATATTGATTTATTAGAAGCACAAAAGAGTGATAGACTAGCCAATTTAGAAATGCGTACACATATTAGTTACTATTTAAAAGGAATACCAAATTCTATCCCAATAAAAGAAAAAACTTTTAAAGCAAAAAATTTAGAAGAACTAAAAACATTAATAAAAGAATATAGAGAGGTGTATAAAAATGGCGAAAACATATAAAAGATTTCTAGCTTATATAGTTGATTTTATATTAATTAATCTAATATTTATAATTCTATATAAATTAATTCCAAATGGAAATATTAGTTTATTAAATCATGATTTAAATAAAACGAATGAGTATTTATTAAATAATAGTATTGAACTAAAAACCTATTTAGATAATTTTGCTATGATGACATATGAAATAGATAAAGCAAATGTTATTCAACTTGGACTTAATACTTTACTTTTTATAATTTATTTTATAATTATACCTATTGTAACAAAAGGATATACATTAGGCCTATACTTATTTAACTTAAAAATAGATGGTAAAATTAATTTTAAAAATTTATTAATTAGGAGTATTGTTATAAATGGCCTTTTTTATATGATATTAAACATAATAAATGTGTCAATATTTAATTATAAAATCTATTTTATATTAACAGCAATTTTAGGTTTTATGCAATTTTTACTAGTAATTATAAGCATATTTATGATAATATATAGAAAAGACAAAAAAGGATTACAAGATATACTTAGTAATACCCAAATTGTTCAAAAAGAGGAAAAGAAAAAAGTATCACATGAACATCAAATTAAATCAGTATCAGGTAGTGAATTATTAGAAATAATTAGAATAGGTCAAATTCAACCTGATATAGGAATAGATTTTACATATAAAGATACTAAATATATGTTAGATTATGATAGCGTAGATCCAACCATTATGGAGGATTTATTAAGTAATATATTGATCATTTTAAGAGATGAAAAAGGAAATGAAATAATAAAAACAACTTCATATGATGATTTTTATAATAAAGCTATAATTGATTCTAAACATATAAAAGATATAAAAACAGGAATTATGTGTGATATAGATACTTTAAAAAAATATTTTGAAAGTGTGAGGTAAAAAATGAGAGAATTTACAGAACAAGAGTTAGTTAGAAGAGATAAAGCAAAAAAATTAAGAGAATTAGGTTTAGATCCATATGGTCAAAGATTTGATAGAACTGATTTTTCAACAGATGTAAAAAAGAAAGTTGAAGGATTAGAACATGATGAGGTCTTAGAAAAAAATATTACTGTTAAAGTTGCAGGAAGAATAATGTTTATAAGAAAGATGGGTAAAGCTAGTTTCTTCTCCATAAAAGATAAAAAAGGACCAATTCAAATATATATTTCGATAAATGATGTTGGTGAAGATACATATAGTTTATTTAAAACAGCTGATATTGGAGATATTGTTGGAATTGAGGGACAAGTAATGCTTACAAGAACAGGTGAAGTAACAATTAAATGCTTTAAATATACACATTTAGTAAAAGCACTTAGACCATTACCTGAAAAATTCCATGGTCTTCAAGATGTAGAAGAAAGATATAGAAGAAGATATGTTGATTTAATGATGAACGATGAAGCTAAAAAAATAGCTTTTATGCGTCCAAAAATTATTAGATGTATTCAAAATTATATGGATAATAAAGGTTTTTCAGAAGTAGAAACACCAGTTTTATCAACACTACTTACAGGAGCAAGTGCTCGACCATTTGAAACACATCATAATGCTCAAAATCTAGACATGTATTTAAGAATAGCGTTAGAATTACCTTTGAAAAGATTATTAGTAGGTGGTATGGAAGCTGTTTATGAAATTGGACGTGTTTTTAGAAATGAAGGAATGGATCCAAAACATAATCCAGAGTTTACTTTAATGGAAGCATACTTAGCTTATTCAGATTTAGAAGGAATGATGGATTTAACAGAAGGAATGTACCAAACTATTGCAAAAGAAGTTGTTGGTAAGATGACCTATAATTGGTATGGACATGAAATAAATTTAGATGGAAAATGGAAAAGAATTAGTATGACAGATGCTATAAAAGAACAAACAGGAATAGATTTTAATAAAGAAATGACTGTAGAAGAAGCTTTAAATCTTGCAGCAGAACATCATATAGAAGTTCAAGAACACGAAAAAACAGTTGGACATATTATTAATTTATTCTTTGAAAAATATGTAGAAGAAACTTTAATTCAACCAACTTTCCTTTATGGACATCCAGTAGAAATTTCGCCACTTACAAAGAAAAATCCAAAAGACCCAAGATTTGTTGATCGTTTTGAACTTTTTATAGGTGGTAGAGAATTCGCAAATGCTTATACAGAATTAAATGATCCAGATGAACAATTAGAAAGATTTGAAGAACAATTAAAAGAAAGAAATTTAGGTAATGATGAAGCTAATGATATCGATATGGATTTTATAGAAGCTCTTGAATATGGAATGCCACCAGCAGGAGGAATTGGTTATGGAATAGATAGACTTGTAATGCTATTTACAGAACAAGATTCAATTCGTGATGTCATTTTATTCCCAACAATGAAACCAGAGGAAAAATAATGAAGATCTATGTTTTAAGACATGGTGAGACAAAAGAAAATGAAACAGGAATTATGCAAGGTAATATGGATACTTTATTAAGCCAAAAAGGAATAAAACAGTGTCTTGAGTTACATGAAAAATTAAAAGATTTAAAAATAGACATAGCTTTTGTATCACCTAAAAAAAGAACTAGAAAAACAGCCGATATAGTATTTCCAAATGTAAAAAAAATTTATGATGATAGACTTTTAAGTAGAAATCACGGTGAATTTGAGGGACTTAGAAGAGATCAAATTAATATTAATGAATATTGGAATATAAAATTAAATAAGAAGTACAAAAAAGCAGAGAGTGTTAGAGATTTATTTAATAGAGTTGAATCTTTATTAAATGAAATAAAAGAAAACTATAAGGATAAAACAGTTTTATTAGTTACACATAGCGGTATATGTAGAGTTTTATATTATTATTTTAATGGTATTCCTGATGATGGAAATTTAATGGAATATAATTCACATAATTGTACTTTTGAAGAATATGAATTATAAGAAAGAAGGTAAAAATATGAAAATTTTATCAGTTAATGCAGGTAGTTCATCATTAAAATTTCAAATGATTGAAATGCCAGAAGAAAAAGTTGTAATTTCGGGGGTATTTGAAAGAATAGGACTAGAAAATAGCTTTTACACAATAAAGATCAATGGCGAAAAAATTAAAACAGAAAAAGATTTAAGTAATCATCAAGTAGCTGTTGATGTTTTAATTGAAGAGTTATTAGAAAATAAAGTTATTAATTCATTAGATGAAATAAAAGGTGTAGGACATAGACTTGTTCATGGTGGAGATAAATATTCATCTTCTGTTATAATTGATGAAGAAGTAATTAAAACAGTAGAAGAACTATCTGATTTAGCACCACTTCATAATCCAGCTAATTTGATGGGAGTAAGAGCATTTATGAAAGCTATTCCAAGTGCTGTTCAAGTTGGATGTTTTGATACAGCATTCCATCAAACAATGCATGAAGATAGATTTTTATATGCTGTACCATATGAATGGTATAAAGAATATGGCGTTCGTAAATATGGTTTTCATGGTATGAGTCATAGATATGTATCAGAAAGAGTTATGGAAATATTAGATAAGGATTTCGCAAATGTTATTGTTTGCCATTTAGGAAATGGTGGATCTATTTCAGCCATAAGAGATGGAAGATGTGTTGATACAACTATGGGATTCACACCCAATGCAGGTATCGTTATGGGATCTCGTTCTGGTGATATTGATTATAGTATGATTCCATACATGATGAAAAAAACTGGCAAAACAATTGACGAAATTGACAAAGAATTAAATAAAAATAGTGGAATGCTTGGTGTAAGTGGTATTTCAAGTGATTTTAGAGATATTGATGAAGCAATTTCTAAAAAACATAAAAATAGTATTTTAGCACATTATTTATATGTTAATTCAATCGTAGGTTATATTGCTAAATACTATGTTGAACTTGGTGGCGTAGATGCTATCTGCTTTACAGCGGGTGTTGGAGAAAATGCACCTCACGTTAGACGTATGGTAATTGATAGATTATCATGCCTTGGAATAAAAATAGATAGAGATAGAAATGAAGAAATTAGATTTGGTAAAGAAGGAATTATATCAACTGATGATTCATCAGTACCTTGTTATGTAATACCTACTAATGAAGAAGTAATGATTGCAAGAGATACTTTTGATTTTATCAACTAGGAAGTGTGATACGATGACTAATAAATTAATAAAAAAAATATATAATGAAATTAAAAAAAATAATAAGATTGTTATAGCTAGACATGTTGGAGCAGATCCAGATGCCTTAGGAAGCTCACTTGGATTAAAAGAAATAATTTTAAATACTTTTCCAAATAAAAAAGTTTATACAGTAGGATATCCAGCTAGTAAATTTAAGTATATGGGGACCTTAGATAAATTTACAGAAGATATGTATCAAGATGCTCTTCTTATTGTAACTGATACACCAGACAAAGGAAGAGTTGATGATGTAGATCCATCAAGATTTAAAAAAAGTATTAAAATAGACCACCATCCTTTTATTGAAAAATATTGTGATATAGAATGGATAGATGATACTGCTAGTAGTGCATCACAATTAATTATGGAACTTACATTTAGTACACGTTTAAAAATGAATAAAAAAGCTGCTGAATTACTATATTTAGGGCTTGTAGCTGATACTAATAGATTTTTATTTAGTTATACAACTCCAAAAACATTTAATTTAGTTTCTAAATTAATAAAAGAAACTGATTTAGATTTTTCTAAATTATATGATTTACTTTATATGAGACCTTTTAAAGAAGTAAAGTTTAGAGGATATATAGCCGATAATTTAAAAGTTACAAAAAATGGTTTTGCTTATCTTTTGATAAATGAAAAAACACTTCAAAAATATAATGTAGATGCAGCAACAGCTGGTAACATGGTTAATGATTTTAATTATATAGATGATGTTTATGCTTGGGGAATATTTTCGGTAGATAAACAAAACAATAATATTAGAGGCTCAATTAGATCAAGAGGACCAATAGTAAATGAAACAGCTAGTAAATATAATGGTGGTGGGCATAAATTTGCTAGCGGAGTTCGTTTAAAAGACGAAAAAGAAGTTAAATTATTAGTCGATGATTTAGATAATATATGCTTAGAATATAAAAATAATTTGTAGGACAATTTTGTCCTTTTTATATTGTCTTTGTAAAAAGACTTATGATATAATTATAAAAAGAATATAGGGGAAGTGAGTATATGAAAAAACTAAGATATTTTGTCTGTGCTTTTTTGTGTATAATGATTATGCCATGTTTTGTTATGGCTGAATCAGTAGAATATACTTTATTTGAAACCAATATTAAATTAAATAAAAATAGAACAATAGATGTTAAAGAAAATTATAATGTATATTTTATTAATGATACAAAGACACTTACAAGAAAATTAAATGGTACAATTAATGAAATTAGACCAGATAAATCATCGCTTATAATAAATAGTGTTGTTAGTAATATTAAATCTAATAGTAAAATTAATGTTAAAGAAAAAAATAAAGTTAAAGAAGTAAAAATAGATGTTGATGGAAGTCAAGATGAAGTTAATGAATATTCACTTAGTTATAAAGTTGATTTAGGAAAAGATGCATCAAGAAAAAATGATGAGTTTTATTATGATTTGGTTAATGATTTAAATTCTCCTATATCTAGTTTTAATTTTACAATAACACTTCCAGATAATGTTAAACCAAGTCAAGTTAAGTTTTTAATAGATGGAAAATATAATCTACGCGAAGATGATTTAACTTTAAATTACGATAAAAATAAAATTACTGGTACATATAATCTATTACTTGAAAAGAATCAAAAACTTTCTATTAGAATTGAATATAAAGATGGTTATTTTACTAGTACATCTGATAATTTTAACAAATTAAATTATTTAGTACTTATATTACCTACATTTACTTTAATATTAATTTTCTTTTATTGGTTTAAATATGGTAAAGGTAATAAATTAAATATTAGAAAATCCAGCGCGATTCCATATAAATTTGATCCTGCTGAAATAGGTTATTTATATAAAGGTAGTTGTGAAGAGATGGATTTAGTTACATTGATCATTTTTCTTGCAAATAAGGGATATATTAAAATAATTGAAAATGATGATGGTTATAAACTAGGAAAAGAAAATAGTTTTAAATTTGTAAAAATGAAAGAATATGAAGGAAATAATGCTGCTCAAAAAATTATCTTTGAAAATTTATTTAAAGAAAGTGATGTTGTAGAATTAGAAAATATTGAATATCATTTTTTTGACAAAATAATTGAAGCTAAATCAATGTTAGAAAATCATGATAATTATAAAAAATTATTCTTTACAGATATTAATTTTAAAAAACTAGTTTCTTTAATATTGATAGTTTTATCAACAGTTTTAGTAAATGTTACTCCTATTAATATATTTATTAATAACTATATTCTTTCCATTTTTATTTCACTTATTTTATCACTTGGATTATATATAATATTTGTTTTAAATATAAAATGGCTTTTAAAAATCATTTTAGGTTTTGGAAGTGTAGGCGCTATAAGTTATTTTGAAATAACATCTTTAATGAGTAGACCAGAGCAATTACAAATTTATATTATAGGAACTATCTTAATATTAATTTTATCATTTATATACACAAAACTTCCTAATAGAACTAAATATGGTAATAAAGTATTAGGCGATATATATGGACTTAAAATGTATTTAGAAACAATAACAGAAAAAGAAATAAGAGAAAAAATGGAAGAAAATCCTAATTTTTACTTTGATATGATGCCTTATGCTTATGTAATAGATAGTTTTGATATATGGATAAGAAAAGGTGATAATATAATTACTACTCAACCAGAATGGTGTTCATTACAGGAAGAATTTAAACTTAAAAAATTTGCTCAGTTTATAAAAAATATTTTATATACTACAACAATGGTCATGATGAAGAGAAACTATGGTGGAGTAGATGATTATGAATTAAGTCAAAAAGTAAAAACAAATTTGAATGAATAAAAAAATTTGTTTTTATTTTTTTGACTTTAAACCAATATTAAGATATAATTTGTTGGAGGTTTTATTATGATTTATATAAATGACAAAGATAAGAAAATATATTTAATGAAAAAAATACCTAAAAAAATAAAATTAATAAAGAATAAAAAAGAAAATAAAAAACAAGTAAAAAGAAAGTTAGATAAGAAAAAAATTTTTATTCTAGTTTCTTTATTAATATTCTTTACTAGTATATTAGTTTATGGAATTCGTTTAATTCATTTTTATAAAATAGAACATCCTAAGAATGTTGAAACAAATACATTATCTACTAAGATAATTAATGACAATGAAGATAATAATAATTTTAAATTGAAAAATTCTAATTATATATTTTATGGAAAAAGTGATAATAATTATGTTTCATATTCAAATCAATTGTGGAGAATAATGAAAATAGAAAAGGATGGCTCTATTATTTTAATAAGCGATGATATTATAACTAGCCTAGTATATGGTTATGAAACTAATAAATTTAGTGAGTCATATGCTTATAAATGGTTAAATGAAAAATATTATAATTTACTAAATAATCCTGATAATTATTTGGTAGAAAATAGTTATTGTATATCAACTAAAAATAATGTTTGCAAAAAAACTGAAAAAGCTAAAATAGGATTGATTTCATACTTAGATTATAAAGAAGCAGGCGCTAATAATAGCTACTTAAATATAGGAAAATATTTCTGGACTCTAACACCAAGTAGTGATAATAAAACATGGTATGTATTCGATAAAGGTGGAATTAATGATAATTCTTATGATGGAAATAATTATCATGCTTATGGTATAAGACCAGTTATAAAATTAAAGAGTAGCCTTAATTACGAAAGTGGTAGTGGAACTAAAAATGACCCATATAAAATTGGTGAAAATACTTTAAATGCAGGGGCATATATAAAATATGGTAATTATACATTTAAAATTTATGACAAAGATGAGACATCTTATAAATTAGTTTTAGAAAATAATCTAACTGAAAAAGATGATGAGATAAAACGTATTTTTTCAAATAATAGCAGCAATTATAAAAAAGGTGTTTATAATTCACTATATTATTACTTAAATAATAGATTCTATTATAATTTAGATAAGTCCTTAATTATAGATAATGACTTCTATAATGGAGAATATAATGACAATTATGACTATAATAATATATATACTAAAAAAGTAAGCGCTAAGGTTGGATTACAAAATATAGCTGATTTATTTATAACAGATAGCTACGATAATTTTACTTTAACTGTTTATGATGAAGATAGTTTATATGTAGTTAATGAGGATGGAAGTACGTCAGTAGCTGATATAAAAAGTGAAAATAGTATAAGACCTGCTATAAGTATTACAAATAATATAAATATAGTAAGTGGTAGTGGAACTATAAGTGATCCATATGTAGTAGAAGGTGTATAATGAAAAAGAATAATAAAAAAAACAAAAAGAAAAAATTATTTATAATTGTAATAATTTTAGATATAATTATGGCTATTTGTTACTTCCTAGCATATGGGCCAATTGGTTATTTTAGAACACTAATTATCACTAGTTCAATGACAACTAAATCTCATAAATATATTGCTAGAACACTTTATAGTGAAAAAACGATTGCTAAGGTATTATCAGAAAATCAAATTAATGAAATAGGCGAAAATACCGATGAAAGTGAAATTAATTTTGAAAAAATAAAAGAAAATGACAAATATAGTTCTATATATGAAGAACAAGTTTTAAAGAAAGATAAAGGTAATGATTTATATAAAATAGTTGAGTTATCTGGTAGTGGTTATAAAGGATATATGGTTGTTATTTATGATGCATCACGCATTACTCTTGCAGCAACTAAATCTCTTGGATATTCAGGACAAATTTTAAGAGATATTACTAAAAATAGTAATGCTATTTTAGGTATAAATGCTGGTGGTTTTGCTGATGCTGGTGGAGTAGGATCAGGTGGTGAACCAACTGGAACTGTTATTTCAAATGGTAAGATATTATATCAAGGAGGAGCTACTGGATGGAGTGGCGGACTAGTTGGATTTAATAAAAATCATGTTTTAGTTTTAACTAAGGAATCTCCTAAAAAAGCTATTGAAAATGGAATGGTAGATGCTATTGAATTTGGGCCTTTCTTAGTTGTTAATGGTAAAAAAGCTGTTACCAAAGGTAATGGTGGAGGCGGTGTTGCTTCTAGAACTGTTATAGCGCAAAGAAAAGATGGAATTGTTTTATTCTTTGTTATAGATGGTAGACAACCAGGGTATAGTTTAGGTATAACAATGGCTAATATGGCTGATTTAGTATTTAAATATGGTGCTTATAACGCTTCTAATTTAGATGGAGGAGCATCAACAACATTAGTTGTAAAAAATAAACTTATAAATAAGCCATGCGGTATTGGTGGTACAGGTGAAAGAAGACTACCAAATGCTTGGATCGTAAAATAAATATTCATTTTTGAATATTTTTTTTGACAAAAAATTAAATCTTTAAATGTTAGAATAAAAAACATTTAAGGATGGTATATGAATTAGAGAAGATATAAAAGTACTTAAAAAAGTGAAGATTTATTCTTCACTTTTTATATACAATTTTTCTCCTTTATATAGTTTTACATAATAATAATCTTCTTTATCACAAGTAAATATTAATTTAAATTCTTCATTTTTTTTGCTATTGTCAACAATAGTTATATCTTCACTAGAATCTTGGTTAACATCTAAAACTTTAACCCAATTAGTATTTTTTTTATTTGCTACATAACCAGTTACCCCTAAATTAGTTTTAATTTTATACCAAGTGTAATTTGTAGAATCAACAACATCTAAAACATCGTAAACCTCATTATTAAAAACATCACCTAAATCATTAGAAAGTTCACTAGCCATTTCTCTAATATTAATTTTATCTACTAAAATTTGAATTTGTTTTTTAGATAAATCTATTTTATTAGATTGCTCAATATAATTCATATTAATATTTCCATTAGCAAAATCCCTTGGATTTAAATAATTACCATCTTTATCTGTAACTTCTAAGTGTACATGGCTTCCATAAGTTATATCACTTGTTTTTTTATTTGAAAGTACAAGTCCAGTATTTCCTTGTTTTGCAAAAACTTGACCATTTGTTATAATATCGCCTACATTTACTAAAACTTCACCTAAATGACAAAAACGCATAATTATTTTTTGATTGTTATAATAAGTTTCAATATAAACTTGATTACCACCTAATTCATTATAATGCATTCTTACTTTTTTACCAGTTATAGATATACAATTATAATAGTTTCCATCTTTCCAAACGTTTCGGTTATTTAAATAACTATTATAATTAATACTATCTTCATGAGATTTAAAAGAATTAATTATTTTTGTAACTTTACCAGATCCAGTTATGGATATATCAGAAAGATGATTACCTGCATAATCCTCAGCTGTTTTATGACTTGAAAAATCACTTGTTACAACTCTTTCACTTCCTAAATATTTCATTTATCTCGCCTAATTTCATTTTCTTTTGAAATACTAATAGTATCACTTAAAGAAGTAGGTTTATAAGTAATAATATTTTGATTTTTAAGTGCTTGATATATAGTTGGCGCTCCAACAAAACTAAAAAGTCCAACCCATATACTATTTTTAAAATTAATATCATAGAAAGTCATTGCAAAAGGTATGCCAATAGCAAAAGAAAAAATGAGATTTAAAATCCATATTTGCCAGGATTTATTAATAAATGAAAGAGATTTAAATTTTTGAAGTATAGCCATTAAAACAAAACTAAATGTGATACTTATAATAAGTAAATCTAAAAATAATTTAGAAAATAATTCTTCCATTTAATCACCTCCACATTCTTTAACAGGTACAGAATTAATGTCTTTAATTAAATTTTCAACAAATCCATTACCACCTAAATTTTTATATTCTTTATATAAATCATTTATTATTTCTTTATCATAAATAGTTACATATTTTTTATACTGAATATCATAATATTCTTTAATAATTTCATTTTTTATTAGAATACATATACTATTTTTAGTTTCTTTAATCATTTCATAGTCATCTTTAAATTTTTTAAATTTAACCATTATTAAACTAGTAACAATACCAAATAAAAATTCAATCCAATACTTTATTATAAAACTTATCATTTAATACCACCCATTATTTTATATGAGAATAAATGCTATTTGAATATATTAAAAGACTAAAAAAAGCATCATTTGATGCTTATAAGAAAATGATTACTAAACTTCCTACTATTAAACAATAAATAACAAAGTAAATTAATTTTCCATTTTTCATAATGTTATTAAACCATTTAGTAGTAAAATATGTAATAACACCACTAACAATCATACAAATTAAATAAGTCATTAATAAAGTGCTAGAAATACTAGTTTCCATTAAATCTTTAACCCCAAGTAACATAGTTGCTATTGAAATTGGAATATAAAGCATAAATGAAAATTTAAAAGCAGTTTCTCTTTTTAAATTTCTAAACATACCTCCAACTATTGTAGCACCACTTCTACTAATTCCAGGTAAGAGTGCTACTGCTTGGAAACATCCGATAATAAGAGCATCTTTAAAAGAAATTTCATCATCATTTTTTACGCCTTTAATATTTTTTATTAAATAAAGGAATAAAGCTGTAACTAATAGAGCAATACCTACAATTTTAACACCACTAAGTAATTCTTCAATAGTGTCTTTAAATAAAAATCCTATAATTCCAGCTGGAATTGTACCAACAATAATTAATAAACTATATTTAAAGTTTTTTTCATATTTTTTGTCTTTTGTTTTAATGAATAAAAAGAAATCTTTAATAATAGTTATAATATCATTAAAGAAGAAAATAACTATTGCTATTAAACTACCAAAATTTAAGATAATTTCAAAATTTAAATCATTTAAGATACCACTATTTAAAATACTTTTAAAAATAACTAAATGTCCACTTGAAGAAATAGGAATAGGCTCTGTAAATCCTTGAATAATTGCTAAAAATAAATGTTTAATAAAATCTATCATATTATCACCCTAATTAATTATATACTAAAATAATAAATAAATAAACAAAAATTAAATAATATTTAAGTAGGTGATTATATGCTTGCTAGAATTATAATTTTTTTAATAGGGTATGCTTTAACTGTTATTGGATTAATATATGTTATAAGTTATATGAATTTATTTAGTTTAGGGTATAATTTTTTATTTTATGTTAATTTTATATTTAGAAAAATAGAATGTATATATACAATTATTGGCATAGTTCTAATGACACTAGCAGTATATATACCAGGAGGTAAAAATGAAATATATATATGATATTGTTTTAAATTTTAATGAAGAATTCTTTGAGTTTTATGATTGGAATTTAAATGATGAAATTACTCATATAAAAAAAATACCAATTATAAAAATAGACAGTTTAAAAATAAATGAAATAAAAAACAATGATATAGAATTTGATAATGAATTTTTAAACAAAATAGAAAATAAAACAGAAACATTTAAAAAGAAAATTAAATATGCTTTTTTAATAACTGATGATACTGAAGTGATAGCGCTTAAAATTACAGATAAAATAAATTATTCAAGTTTACAAATAACAGAAGAATTAGATATATTAGAAGATTTAAATCTTAATTATTATGATTTAAAATATAATCTAAAAAAGAAAAAAAATAATTATCTTTTAAAAACTAGATTACAATATGAAATAAAAAATAAAGTGATTGATTTTATAACTAACTTAGAAAATGATACTGATATAGAAAAACTAAGATATATTTATTATGAATGTTTTAATAGGAAGGAATTAGAAAAACAAGTCATTTTGGAAAATATAAAAAAACAAATAAAAAATAAAGAGATATATTTAAAATTAATGGATTTTTGTAAACAAATAAATTGATTTTAAACCTAAAATATATTATCATATTATTGGAGGTTATTATGGAATTAGATATAAAAGAATTGTATAAAAATGTAGAAAACTATATTGGCAAAGATTTAATTATTCAAGGTTGGATTAGAAATCATAGAAAACAAAAAGATTTTGGTTTTATAGATTTTTCAGATGGAACTTGTTTTAAACATCTTCAAATAGTATACGATAATAAACTCGGTAATTTTGATTTGGTTACTAAGATGCTTGTTGGGTGCGCTATAAAAGTAGAAGGAACATTAGTTGAAAGTAAAGGAAATCAAGCCGTTGAACTTCAAGCTAAAAGTGTTACCTTACTTGGAGATTGCCCTTCTGATTACCCAATACAACCAAAACATCATACTAGAGAATTTTTAAGAGAAGTAGCATATTTAAGACCTAGAACAAATATTTTTCAAGCAGTATTTAGAGTTAGAAGTGTCGCAGCATATGCAATACATAAGTATTTTCAAGATAGAAATTATGTTTATTTTCATGCTCCAATTTTAACATCTAATGACTGTGAAGGTGCAGGAGAAATGTTCCAAGTTACAACTCTTGATTTAGAGAATACAGATAAAATTGATTATTCAAAAGATTTCTTTAATAAAAAAGCGGCTCTTACAGTATCAGGACAATTAGAAGCAGAAACATTTGCTATGGCCTATAAAAAAACTTATACTTTTGGACCAACTTTTAGAGCTGAAAATTCAAATACTAAAACACATGCTAACGAATTTTGGATGATAGAACCTGAAATAGCGTTTTGTGATTTAGAGCAAAATATGGATATTATGGAAGAAATGTTAAAATATGTTGTCAAATATGTAATGGATAATTGTAGTGATGAAATAGAATTTTTTGATAAATTTGTGGAAAAAGGATTGAAAGATAAATTGACAAAATTAGTTGAAAGTAATTTTGTTAGAATAGATCATGAAGAAGTTATTACAATATTAAAGAATGCGAATGTTAAATGGGAATTTGAACCTGAATATGGTGAAGATATTGCTAAGGAACATGAAAAATATATTACTGAATATTTTAATGGACCAGTATTTATTAAAAATTGGCCTAAAGATATAAAAGCATTCTATATGAAACAAAATGAAGACAATAAAACAGTAGCTGCTGTCGATTTAGAGGTCCCAGGTGCAGGGGAACTTATGGGAGGATCTCAAAGAGAAGAAAATCTTGATATTTTATTAAGTCGTATGGATGAACTTAATATGAATAAGGAAGAATTAGATTGGTACATCAATTTAAGAAAATATGGTGGATGTATTCATTCAGGATTTGGAATGGGATTTGAAAGACTAATAATTTATTTAACAGGTGTTGATAATATAAGAGATGTTATTCCATATCCAAGAACACCAGGTAATCTAGAATATTAAAAAAGTCAATACGACTTTTTTTATTATAAATGTATAAAAATAAATAAAATATTCAAAATATATTTAGGAGGCAAAATATGAAAAAAATTTTGAGTATTTTATTATTATCTATTATTTTTATGACTGGATGTAATACAAAAAAATTATTTAATACCCCAACTAAGAAAGTAGAAATGTTTTTTTCAAAATATCAATCATTAGATGATGAGGTTGTAGATCAATTGAAAGAAATAACAAATAATAAAATGAACTTTACAGATGAAAATAAAGATGATTATATTGAAATAATGAAAAAACATTACCAAACTTTAAAATATGAAATAAAAGATGAAGTTATAAATGGTAATAGTGCAACAGTAACAGCTGAAATAGAAGTTATGGATTATTCAAAAATTCTAAGTGACGCTGATAAATATTTAGAAAGTCATAGAGATGAATTTAAAAATGAATCCGGTGAATATAGTGAACAACTATTTAATAAATATCGAATAGATAAATTAAAACAAGCCGAAGATAAAGTAAAATATACAATTGATATTAATTTGACAAAAATAGACGACGAATGGGTAATAGATGATTTAGATAATGATACAATGGATAAAATTCAAGGTGTATATGTATATGGGGCTTAAAATCCCTTTTTTATTGACAAAAAGGTTATTATAAATTAAAATATTTGTAGAGTAGGAGTTTACATATGAAAAATAAAGGTTTTACACTAATTGAGTTATTAGCTGTTATTGTAATTTTAGCAATAATAGCACTTATTACAACACCAACAATATTAGGAGTTGTAGAAAAATCAAAAAAAGGGGCCGCAGAAGCATCAGCTCTAGGCTATATAGATGCCATAGAGAAACAAATAGCTATGGATAATTTGGAGGGGACTACATATACAAACAGAGATGATTATGTTTATGATGAAATAAAAATAAACATAAAAGGCTCTACTCCAACGGGTGGACTTTATTCATTAAATAATAATAAAATAATTGCTGCAACATTTTGTATAAATGATCGTATTGTTGAATATAGTAATGATCAAGCGAAAGCAAAAGGAAAATGTGTTGGAGAAGATTTAAAATTAGCTGGAAATATAAAATTATCTAAAACTGTTTTAAATATTAGTTATCCAAAAACAGATACAGTAGAAGTATTAGAAAATATAAGTAATGGTAAATTAACATGTGAAACAAGTGATTCTAGTGTAGCGACATGTTCAATAGAAAATAATATAATAACATTAAAATCAGGGAAAAAAGAGGGAAATTCTACAATAACAATAACCTCAGAAGGAAATAGTAAATATAAAGAAGCTAAGACTGCTTTACTAGTAGTAACATCAAAAGGATTACTAAGTTTTACTGCCAATGGATATGAAAATGAATATGATGGGCAAGAACATGGAATAACGGTTAAAAGTCAAGTTGGAATAATTAAATATGGTATAGAAGATGGAACATATAATTTAGATTCAAGCCCAAAATATAGTGATGTTGGAGAATATAAGGTTTATTATAGTATAGAAGCAGAAGGATATAAAACAGTAACAGGAAGTAAATCTATTATAATAAAACAAACAGAAGGAAATATAAAATTAAAAGAAGAATCTGGAACAATAAGTTATGGTAATGAAAAACAAATAGATGTAATGGAAAAAACAGGGAAACTTAGTGCATTTGTAGAAGATAATAGTATTGCAAGTGTAAAAGTAGAGGATGAAAAATTAACAATTAAAGGACTAAAAGTAGGAACAACAAATATAACTATAAAAAGTGGTGCAACACATAATTATAAAGAGGTTTCTACAATTTACAAGATAACAGTAATAAAAGCAAACAATGTACTAACATTATCAGCAAATACAGGAAGTATTACATATCCTAAAACAGGAACGTTTACAGTGACCAAAAATCAAAGTGGAGGAAAATTAAGCTGTAAATCAAGTAATACATCAGTAGTTACATGTTCAGTAAGTGGAACAACAATAACATTAACACCAGGTACAACAGCAAGTAATGCAACCATAACAGTAACAAGCTCTGCAACAGAAAATTATAATGAGGCAAGCGCTAAATATGTAGTAACTAATAATTTAGGAACTTTGAGTGTAACGGCAAATGGTTATAATGGAATATGGAATAATGCAGCACATGGAATAACAGTTACAAGCAGTGGTGCAACAATAAGATATGGAACTACAAGCGGAACATATAATTTGACAAGTAGCCCAACATATAAAAATGTAGGAACATACACAGTTTATTATCAAGTGTCCAAAGCCGGATATAAAACAGTAACAGGAAGTCGAAATGTTACAATTACTCCAGCTTATGCTCAAGTAGGAAATAATTATTATTCCACAATACAATCGGCTATTGATTCTAACTCAGGTGGAACAATAGTTGTTTTGAATAATATTACTGAATCACCTACAAGTTCTGGCAAAAATTTTGCAATTAACTTAAATGGTAAAACAGTATATGGTACCATTACTAATGGTGTATATGGTACTATGAGTATATCTAATGGAACAGTATCATCATCTGGAGCAGCTTTAGCAAATACTGTTGGAACTTTAACAGTTCACAGTGGAACATATATTGGAACATATGGTGTAAATGATTGGAATGGTACAGTTACAATTTATAATGGAACATTTACAGGAAGTCAACAAGGATTATATACTTATGGAGGAACAGTTACTGTTGGTGCAGGAATATTCACAGGTGGTACATATGATGGTTTAGCAAATGAAGGTGGTAATGTTACAATTAATGGAGGATCATTTACAGGAACTAATTTTGGAATTTTTAGTACTAATGGTACACTAACTCTTAATGGTGGATATGCTAGAGGAAATACTCTTGATGGTGCTAGAAAAGTAGGAGGAACTTGTAATTTGAATGCAATATCTCTTTCAGGTCATAACTGGGGTGGAACTTCATCTTCAAGTGCAACCGTTAATGTTGGAAATGGATGGCAATTAGCTTCCGATCAAGGATGGGTGAATGCTTATGGTGCTTCTTGGGGATTTAACATTGATTAAAAGAAAGGATTTATTATGAAAAAAAATATTTTAATAATAACATCTATGTTACTAACTTTAACTTTAGTGACAGGATGTGGCTGTACAAAAAATGATAAAATAAATGAAATAAATAAAGATGTGGTAAAAGATCAAATATTTGAAGGATTAGAATTTGTTAATGTAGAAGCTAAGAATGGAATTATAAAAACAGTAGTAATAAATAACACTGGATATACATATGAAGGCTCTAAATTTTCAATGAAAGTAATGGATGAAAATGGAGAAGTTATTGTAGAAGAAACTGATGAGGTAAAAGATTCCATGGAAACAGGAACTACAAAAGAGATAGAAACAAAAACAAAGGCAGATTTATCAAAAGCAGTTAGTATTGAATATAGTATAGTTAAATAAGATCATTTTGATCTTTTTTTAATGTAGTTTTATAAAATAAGTGTTATAATATTCTAAGAATATGGAGTGATTATATGCTTAATTTTTATGAATTATTATTAGATAGTCAAAATTGGAAAACAGAGGATATTCTTTTAATTATAGATAAATTAATAAATAAAGAAAATTATAAAGATTTATCACTTGATAAATGTAACATTATAACAGAAAATATATATAAAAAATTAAATGACTATAATATTAATTCTAAAATTATAAATATTAATAATATTTATAAAGAATTAAGCAGTCATGAATTTATTATATCAACTTATAAAGATGAAAGAGAATGCGTTAATTATTTATTAATTGATCCAACATATAGTTTTTTTTGTAAAAAAGATAATAAGAAATCACCTTTATATTTTGATGCTTGGCCGGGTGAAATTTTACAAAATATTAATCCAATTTTACTAAATAACTTGTTTACTTATGGTTATACATACATAGATGATAAAAATATAAGGGATTATTTTAGAAGTTTTACTAATAAAAATGTTAATATTAATTTAGAAACAATAATTTTAAGTAAGTATTCAAAAGAAAAAGTAAGATAGTTGAACAAAAAAAATTTTTTTGATATTATTATAATAAAGGAACTGATAGAATGAATAAAAAAGGTTTTATGTTACTTGAAACATTGATTGTATCTACATTTATATTAGGAGTATTAATATTTTTGTATATTCAATTTTCTAGTTTAAAAAGATCGTATGATGATAGTTTTACTTACAATACCATTCCAGGATTATATCATGCTAGGACATTTTCTGATTATTTATTAAAGGCAGATTTAGTAAATATTGGAACTAAGGATTATCTTATTTTTAATTGCAGTATTAATTCTAATGATAATGTATGTATAAATTTAAAAGAAGCAATAAATGCAGATATTATAATAGTTACAAAAAGGGATATTGGTACTTTACAAAGTGATGTTAAATTAAATAAATTAAGTAATATTAGTGAAAGTTTTAAAAAATATATTTTAAGTTTAGAGCAAAGTGTTGATGGCGCTAATAGTAGAATTATTATTTTGTACAAAGATAATACATTTGCAAGTCTTGTAATTGATGGAGTAAATAAGTATGGAATTTTAGCGTCAGATATTGCTTATACAACCCCTTTAAATAAAAAAGTGACTAATGCTCAAGAGGCAGTAGTAGATTTATATAAAAAATATAAAAAATAGTTGGACATTTGATTAAAATTATGTAACAAAAAATATTGAAAATTAATGAATAATGGTGTAAAATAATTGGTGTTTGAAAAAAGTAAGGAAGATGATGTATGAAAAAAACAAAAATTATTTGTAGTATAGGACCATCTAGTTGTAATCCAGATATAATGGAACAAATGGTTAGAAATGGAATGAATGTTGCTCGTATTAATTTTTCACATGCTACTTTGGAAGAAAAACAAGGTGTTGTAGCATCAGTTAAAGAAGTTAGAAAAAGAACAGGTAATAATGTAGCAATTCTATATGATACAAAAGGACCAGAATTTAGAAATGGTATGTTAGAAAATGATGAAATTAATTTAGTTGATGGAAAAACAATTCGTGTTGTAAAAGAAGATGTTTTAGGAAATGAAGAAAGATTTTCTGTAAACCATCCAAGTGCAATTGATTCATTAAAAGTAGGAGATGTAATTTTACTTGAAAATGGTTTGATGTCTATTGAAGTTATCAGTGAAGATAATGATGGAGGAGTTACTTGTAAAATTGTAAATGGAGGAGTTCTAGGAAATAAAAAAAGTTTAAGTGTTCCAGGTGTTAGACTTGATATTCCATTTATAAGTGAACAAGATAAAGAAGATATTATTTATGCTTGTGAACATGAAGGAGATTTTATAGCTTTATCTTTTGTTTCAACAAAAGAAGATGTTTTACTTGCAAGAGAATTAATAAAACAACATGGAAGAGAAGATATGAAGATAATTTCAAAAATTGAAAGTACTACTGGTGTAGAAAACTTAGATGAAATTATTGAAGAAAGTGATGGAATCATGGTTGCCAGAGGAGACTTAGGTGTTGAAGTTCCAATGGAAGAATTACCATTCTTAGAAAAATTAATAATTAAAAAATGTCGTGAACAAGGTAAGATTTGTGTTGTAGCAACTGAAATGCTAGAATCAATGAAAAAATCATCACGTCCAACAAGAGCAGAAGTTAGTGATGTAGCTTATGCTGTTACATCAGGTGCTGATGCTGTTATGTTAAGTGGTGAAACTACAATGGGTAAATTCCCAATTGAAACAGTAACATACATGGCTAATATTTGTGAAAATGCAGAAGCTCATGAAGAAACTAAAATAGAATTTGATTATAAAAAAGAAATCGGTTTAACACAAACTATTGCAAATAGTGTTGTTGCTAGTGCTAATATGTTAGGTGCAAAATTAATAGCTGCATCAACAGTTAGTGGATTTACTGCTAGAAAAATTAGTAATTTAAAACCAAATTGTCCAATTTTAGCAACTTGTCCAGATGAAAATGTTTGCCGTAGTCTAGCACTAAATTATGGAGTATATACAAAAGTTGTTCCAATGTTAAATAAAACTGATGAAGTGTTAGAAGAATCTTTAAAAGCAGCTAAAGAATTTATGCCAATGCAAAAGAAAGATATCGTTGTTTTAACTGGAGGATTCCCTAATACTGGAATCAAAAAAACTACAAATTTAATGAAAATAGAAGAAATATAATCTTCTATTTTTTTAATAAATTTTATTTTTATAAAAAAGTTAGTGAATTAAAAAGAGTGAAAAAGTACTTGAAAAAAGATAATTAATTTGTTAAAATGAATTTGTAAATTAAATAATAATATTGACTTGAAGTAAAATTTTTCTTTTGAAAAATTCCAAGTCGGGGGGGGGGTACAAAACCCTTCTTTTTTTATGCAAAGGAGTAGATAAAAAATGAATAAGAAGATAATACTAGGAATAATAATAAGTGGAATAATATTTGGAAGTGTAGGAGTATATGC
>CAKPGR010000013.1 GCA_934155005.1 uncultured Bacilli bacterium
TTAATATTAGACCATAATACAACAGCAAAAGTAGCATGGAATTCAAGTGGAAATAATAGTGAAATGAAAGAAGTAGCGAGAGAACTTGAAAATGATACAAAAGCTTGGAAAAATGTAGCTCGTTTAATCACAGCAAATGAAGTGGCTAAAATATCAGGAAATACAAACTGGGATTCAAGTAAAAAAGGACAACCATGGTTTTATTTTGGAAGTAATAACCAAAGTGATACAAGTAAAAGAAGTAGTTATGGATGGTTATATGATAGAACAAGAAGTGATTGTACAACTTATGGATGCTCTAATAATGCAGACCAAGATACATGGGGATATTGGACAAGCAATGCTAAAAGCAGATCTAATCTTGCGTGGGGTGTGAGTAGGGACGGTAGCTTGGGTGACAATTCTGTTAGCTATGCTAGTCGTGGTGTCCGCCCAGTAATAACAATCTCAAAATCAATAATAAAATAAAAAGAAGGTTAATATCCTTCTTTTAAAATTCCATATTCATTAAATCATCATCTTCATCATCATCATATGAAGCAACTTCAATTTTTTCTTCTTTCTTAGGTTCTTCTTTTATTTCAGGTTCAGGGATTTCATTTTTCTCTTCAATGTTCATAGTCCAATCATCATCTAATGATTCAGAATTTGTATTATCTTTAATATTTTCAACTGGTTTTTCTTCTATTTTAGGTTCTGGAGCAAGTGGCGTTGGTGTAATAACAGGTTCATCCTCTTTAACACTTGATTCTTTGTTTGTAACTATACTTTCTACTTTTTTAGATTCAACATTATTTGATTCTTGAGATATTTTTGTAAAGTTAAGAGCAGTTTTTAAATCATAGTTACTTTCTTTTGGATCATCATTATCAAGTTCAATTAATTTTAATATTTCTTCAAAAGTAGTTTCGCCATCTACAACTTTTCTTAAACCATCTTGAAGTAGAGTAATAACATCAGAACTATATACTAAGTGTCTAAGTTGTTCTTTTGGCATATTACTACTAATTGCATCTTTTATTTCTTGATTTACAAGTAAAACCTCTTGAATAGCAATACGTCCAGAATAACCATTACCACATTCTTCACATCCTTCTGTTGTCCATATTTCATCTATATCTTCTTTTAAAACTTTTTTAAATAAATTCTTTTCATATTCATTTGTTTTCTTTTTTACTTTACATTTAGGACATAATTTACGAGCTAATTTTTGAGAAACAATTCCTGTTAAAGCACTTGCAAGTAAATATCTTTCAACATCCATATCAAGTAAACGTTCAATTGTATTAAGTGAGTTATTAGTATGGATAGTAGATAAAACTATATGTCCAGTAATAGATGCTCTAACAGCAATTTTAGCTGTCTCAGTATCACGAATTTCTCCAATCATAATAACATTAGGGTCTTGACGTAAAATAGATCTTAGAGCATTAGCAAAAGTTAAACCAATTTCACTATTTGTTTGGACTTGGTTTACACCTTCAATACTCATTTCAATTGGATCCTCAACAGTTATAATATTAGTATCTTCTTTATTAAGTTTTTGCAATATAGCATAAACAGTAGTTGACTTACCAGATCCAGTAGCACCAGTTACTAAAATAATACCATTAGGCATATTAATCATTTTATTTATTTTTTCATAGTTTTTTTCACTAAATCCTAAATTTTCAATACCGCTGGTACTCATTGAATAATCTAAGATACGAATAACTATTTTTTCACCATTAATAGTAGGTAAACAAGAAACACGAAGGTCTAAATTAGTTCCTTGAAGAGTTGTCTTAATAGCGCCATCTTGTGGAAGTCTTGATTCAGTTATATTCATACCAGAAATAATTTTAATACGAGTAACTAAATTTTTCTTAACGGCATTAGGAACCTCAGTATAATCTGTTAAAGATCCATCAATTCTAATTCTAACTTTCATATATTCTTCATAAGGGTCAAAGTGAATATCACTCGCACCTCTTTTACTACTATCAACTAATATATCATTAACAATTTCAACAACTGTCATTTTATCATAATCATATTTTTTTAACATTTTTTCATCCCCTTTAGTCAATAAAGACTAGCATTTATTCTAGATATATTATATAATAGTTTTAGGTTAATTACAATAAAAAGGGGTCAAGTTTATGAAAAAAAATAGTAAAGGATTTGTCTTGATAGAAACATTAATTGCTTCAACTTTTATTTTAGGTACACTTGTTTTTCTATATATTCAATTTTCAAATGTTAAAAGAGCATATGATGTAAGTTTTGATTACAATTCTATTCCAAACTTATATAGTGCTAAAACATTAGAACAATATATTAAAGAACAAGGTTATCAAAATATTATTAATCAAATTGATGAAAATGAATATGGATTTGTTGACATATCAAGTTGCTTAGAATTTAATAGTTATTGTAAACCTTTACTAGAAGCTTTAAATATTAATCAAATAATTATGACTAAGAATGATATAAGTTCATTACAAAATAATTTAAATTCTACAAATTTTTCATCGACTTTCAAAAATTTTATTAAAACAATTGATTCAAAGACAATAAATAATAAATATCGTTTAATTATAAATTTTAAAAATGATACATTTGCTAGTATTACAATTGGTGATGATACAAGTACTCCTGTTTGTAATTTAAAGGATGGAGAATCTTTAAAAATTGGCTCAAAATATGAATGTACAATTGGAACTAGTACAGAAGAATTTTATGTTTTAAATAGTGATGTTAGCAGGGTCGAATTAATTATGAATAAAAATTATACTGATGACGTTATTAATACAACAAGTTGGTGTAATAGTGATAATTGTAGTAAAAATGAACTAAATACTTATCTTGAACATTTAAAAACTTTATGGCCAAATGTATTTGATGTCACTTTACCAACAGCAGATGAAATCGCATTAACTAGTGATATTAAAAATTTAAAAGAATCTGACGAAATTCCATTAAATTCATTTTTATATGAAAATCTAAATCAATCAGGATACTGGACTGAAACATTTAATTCACAAGGTAAAGCTTGGTATGTTGATTCTTCTGGGAAATTAAAAAGTTCTCTAACAAATAATAAACATGGTATTAGACCAGTTATAACAATATCTAAATCATTAATAAATTAAAGAGAGGTGTTATTATGAATAAAAAAGGGTTTACAATAATTGAATTAGCTGTATCATTTTGCTTAGTAGCAACTATATCAATAATATTATTACAATTAGTTTTATCATTAAAAGATATTTATATAAGTGGTGATGTTAAAACAACTTTATTAAATAAACAAGGAATAATGACTAAAAAAATATATGAGGAACTTGATTCAAAGACTTTAAAAAGTATTGATAGTTGTGGTTTATCTTGCCTTACTTTCTCATATAATGATGATACAAGTTCAAAATTACTAGTTGATCCTGGAAATAAAACTTTAACTTTTGGTGATTATACAATGGAATTAGATAGTTCAAGTTATTTTGACACTGTTTCCTTTGATACTAATTCTGGAAGTATGAGTGATTCTTCCAGTGACCATATATTTAAAATTAGTATTCCAATAAAATCTAAATTGATAGATGATGAAGATTTCGGTATAAGTATAGTCAAAATATATAATAAAGATGAAGTTAGTATAAATAAAAGCATAGATATTAAAACTACATCTGTTATTTTAAGTGGTGTAGATACTAAAATCTATTATATGTCTAATGGAAGTGATATTGAAGATGCATATATCAAATTATTTCATCAAGAAAAAGGAAATAATGTTGATACATACGAAAAATTTATAAAAAATAAAAGTGATAAGACAATGAGTACTCTAACATCATTATCAGCTTTTAAAATGCAAGATGAAAATAATATTAATAATTTAGTAAATTTTCTAAAAGGGGACGGAGTATCAGAAAACGAATTAAAACAAACATATCAAGATGGATATTATGATTTTATCTTAAATTATAATACATTAGAAAATAACAATGAATTAACTGATAATGGATACTTACATTTTTATCAAACAAATGATATTTCCAAAAAAGAAAAATTATCTGGTTTTGGTGCTGATACTGTAACAAATGATTTTAACGGATTAACATATAATGAATCAAGTACTTATTTTGTAAGTAATATAACTAATAATAATTATTTATTAGGGACAAAAAATGGTACTATTACCGGAAAAAATAGCGATGGAGCAAACAAAGGAAGTGTTGATTTGTTTGTTAATGCAAAAGAATATATTTGTAAATATAGTTTAAGTGATGTTTCTGTTACTCTAAATGGAAATAGTATAAATATAAAAAGTAGCTTATGTAAATAGCTACTTTTTATATAATAAAATAAATAATTAAACCAGAAATGGCTGCATGTAATAATCTAGCTACTAAATATGGCATATATTTTACACCAGTACCATCTAATATACTCATTACTTGAGTATGAATACTAATACCACCAAAAGACAAAAACATTGTAATTAAAACAGCTTTAAAACTATAATTTAAAGTTAAACTTATAATATTATTAATACCTTGTGTCATTTCTAATATACCACCAATCAAGCTATTAAAATAAATATTAAAATTAAATATTTGATCAATTAAACTAGTTAAAATTAAGAAAACAGTAATAGTTCCAAAAATTAAAAACAAAGTATCTATCGCACTAACAATTGCTTCTTTTAAAACTTTTCCCAATTTTTTAGGATTTAAATCTATTTTATTACTATTAGAACAAACATATTGATTTCTAAATAATAAACCAATTACTATATTTGTTATATAATGTGAAAATAAAATTTTATAAGCATCATTTTCAAAATAATTAAAACAAATTCCAATTATAAATAATGGATTAGCAAAATGGGAAAACATTAAAATTTTAGTACTTTCTTCACTAGAAATAATATTTTTGTCATAAAGTTCTTTAACATATTTAGCGTTACCAGGAGAACCTGATAATATACTCATAAAAAAAACAAAAGAAGATGCCCCGTTTACCTTAAATACTTTTTTCATAATCGGATTAAATATATTAGAACATAAGTTTACAAATCCATAATTTATAAGTAAACTAGATATAATTAAAAAAGGAAACATATTGATAAAAATATTATTTTTAAAAATTAAAAAAGATTCCTTAATAGCGTTAGAAACATCAATACGGTATACAAAGATTAATAAAGTTAAAATAATTAAAAAAAGAATAACTAAATAATTTAAAATTTTTTTCATTAAAAATCTCCCTATATTCATAAAATTATATTATAATTATATTATTGAGTAGGTGAGAAAAGACTATGTTAAAAAAATTTATTAAAAATAACTTTATAAATATATTAATTATTATTTTTTTACTATTTGTTACATTATATCAATTTCCATATTATATAAAAAAAACAGGTGGTATAATTAATTTAAATGAAAGAATAGACTATAAAAAAAACAAAGAAGAGGGAAGTCTTAATATGGCATATGTATCTGAGGCAAAAGGTACATTATTAAATTTAATGATTTCTAAAATTAATCCTAACTGGGATGTTTTTAAAAAAGATGATACAAATATTGATGTAGATGAAGCATATTTTAGAAACAAAATGATGCTAAAAGAATCAGTTGATCATGCCTTTATTCTAGCATATAAAAAATCCGGATTAGAAGTAAATATTAAAAAAAATAAACTATATGTAACTTACATATATAGTGAAGCAAATACAGATTTAAAAGTAAAAGATCAAATTATTAGTATTAATAATCAAAAAGTTAATACTAAAAGTGATATAAATGATATTTTAAGTTCATTAAATGAAAATGATAATCTTAAAATAGAAGTTATAAATGATAATGAAAAATATACTAGGTATGCAAAAGTAATAAAAATTAGAAAAACAAATCTCATAGGGATTGTTGTAACAGAAGATAAAACTTTAAAGTTAAATCCTGAAATTAAAATAAAATTTAAAAACTCAGAATCTGGATCTTCTGGTGGTCTTATGATGGCACTTGCTTTATATAACAAACTATCTAATGATGATATAATTAGAGGAAGAAAAATAGTTGGAACTGGTACTATTGATGAATATGGAACAGTAGGTTCTATCGATGGTGTTAAATATAAACTCCGAGGTGCTGTTTTAAATAAAGCTGATATTTTTATAGTTCCAAAAGGAGATAATTATAAAGAAGCACTGAATGAAAAAGAAAAAAATGGTTATAAAATTCAATTAATTGCAGTAGATTCTTTTGATGAAGTTATTGAGTATTTAAAAAGATGACATTTGTCATCTTTTAATTTGCTTCTTTAAATATATCTTTGTTGTAATTATGTTGATTATCTTGTTTTTCTTCTAATTCCTTAGTTGAAATTAAATAATAATTATATGTTAAGATATTTTCTCCAGTATTAACAACAGGATCATCCCATGTTAAATCCAAATGTTTCCACTCACCATCAATATAAACAACATTCCATATATGATTTGAGCTAGCTATTTTAATATTTGGAATATTCATTTTATCTAAAAATAAAGCCATTGCATCTGTATAACCACCACAAATTGCTTTACCTGTAAAAAGGGGACCATAAGCAGTATTTGAAGCATGTGTAATTTCACCTAAGTTACCATCTTTGATTTCCTTTGATCTTTCTTCATCATAAACAGTATTATTAATTATATAATTGTGAATAACTTTAATTTTTTCCTTATCACTCATATTATCTGTTATAAGTGAATTATAAATTTCATCAACTTTATTATTTATTTTTTCAATATCTTCATCACTATATATTTTATTTATTTTAATATTAACTCTACCAAAATTATTCATACTGACATATATTTTATTATAGCTATTATAAGTAGAAACAAAATCATTGACATACGATAAAGTATTTTCATCTACTGTAACTTCATTTACATCATCTAAACACTTTTCATAAGACTTAGGACAATAAAAAGTTAATTCATCCCATCCTTTATTTAAAGCAGTATAAAAGATATTTAAAATATCTTGTTTACTATTTGGCGTAAAATTATCAGTTCTTTTAACATAATTGTAATCATATTTTTTTTCATAAACATTAGCTTCCTTAATAATTGTTTCATCTTTATAAATAACATTAACCATCAAAAAACGAACAATATCATCATAATAAAAATAAAGTAGTCCTATCATCGTTAATAAAAAAAAGGTTGTAAATAGTTTCTTCATAGTATCACCAAAATTATTATAACATAATTGCACAAAAAAAGAAGTAAAAATTACTCCATATTATTAACTTTTGTAGTTAATCTAGATTTATTACGTGCTACATAATTAGCTTTAACAACACCAGCTGATGCTGCTTTATCTAATCTTTTAATAGCAACTTTTAAACATTCAAGAGCTTTATCTTTATCTTTTGCTAAAATAGCTTTTTCTGTATTTTTAATAGATGATTTAACGCTTGCTTTATATGTATTGTTGTTATTAATTTTTCTTTTTAAAGAAGTTTTAACTGCTTTTTTAGCATTTTTCATATTTGGCATAATTTCACCTCCAAGTCATCAATCTTTATATATTTTAACAAATATAGTCGTAAAAAGCAAGAAAAATATAAATAAAAATAGTAATCATGTTAAAAATAATAATAGGTGATTATATGAAACATGAAATAGATTTAAAAAAATATCAAATAAGAACAGATTTATTAATTGAAAATTTGGATGATTTAAATAAAAGTAAAAGCAAAAATAAAGAATTTGAAAACATTAAAGTTACTAGTGTTACTTTGAACAAAGAAGATGCTTTTAAAATAAGTAAAAAACCAGGTAACTATATAACTATTGAATTTGATGACATAACTGATTCAGATAATTCAAAAAATGTAACAAAAGTATTTGTAAAAAGTTTAAAAAGTTTACTAAAAAAAATAAATGTCAAAGAAAATGATACTTGTTTAGTAGTTGGACTCGGAAATATAAAATCAACTCCCGATTCACTTGGACCACTTGCTATTCAAAATATTACAGTAACAAGACATTTATATTTGCTCGGTGAAGTTGATAGTAATTATAGAAATATTGCAGCATATGCACCAGGTGTTATGGGGGTAAGTGGTATTGAAACATTAGATATATTACTTGGTATAATAGATAAAATTAAACCTGACTTTTTAATTGTTATAGATGCTCTTGCCAGTAATTCTATTGAGAGAGTTAATAAAACAATTCAAATGAGTGATACAGGAATAAATCCAGGTAGTGGTATTGGAAATAGTCGTAAAGAAATAAGCTTTGAAACTTTAAAAATACCTGTTATAGCAATTGGTATTCCAACTGTTGTAGATGCCGTAAGTGTTGTTAGTGATACAATTAATTATATGCATAAACATTATGCCTTTAATAAAAAATTTATAAATAGTCCTTTAAATAGATTAGTAAGTACAAATAAAATTAATTACTTAAAAGAACAAATTGATGTTAATGCTAATGATAAAACTAATCTACTTGGTTTAGTAGGTAGTTTAAATGAATTTGAAGTTAGAAGTCTTATTTCAGAAGTACTAACACCCATTGGTTATAATTTAATGGTAACACCAAAAGAAATAGATTTTGTTATCCAAAAACTAGCTAATATTATATCAGATGGTATAAATAATTCACTAAATAAAAAAACTATCAAATGATAGTTAAAAATACATTGTACAAGATGCAATAAACATTGCTACCATACAAATTAATAATATAATTGCTACAAATCTTTGAACATTGAATTTTTTCTTTTTCATTCTTCACCTCTAACAATAATATTATAATATATTTATAAAAAAAATGGAATACTTTTTAATTTTTTTAATATTATTGAGTAGGGTGATTATTCATGATATTAGACAAACTAAAATATGGAGCAATTAATAATAAAAAAATCATTTCTTTTTTATTAGGGCTTGGAATACTAGGAATTATTTTTGGGTCTTTGTTTATCTTTTTTGTATCAAATACAGATCAAAATATTACTATTAATTATATAAGTGACTATATCAGCAATTTAACAAGTAACAACTATTTAGAATGCTTAAAAAGTACACTTACTATCAATTTATCATTTATTGTAATAGTATGGTTACTTGGAATATCTATTATAGGACTTCCAATTATTATATTTCTTTATTTTTATAAATTCTTTTCATTAGGATTTACATTATCTTCTTTCATTTTAACATATAAAATTAAAGGACTTTTCTATTCCATTTTTTATGTTTTGCCAGTACAAATATTTATATATGTATTATTTGTCTTAATTACTTTATATGGAATAAAAATGTCATTCAATTTAATATATTCTATTTTTAAGAAAAAAGATGTAAATTTTAAAAAAGTAATTAATAAATATTTATACATATTAACTATTTGTCTTATAGGAATTGTTATTTTATCTTTATTAGAAACCTTTTTAACTCCTATATTATTTAATTTTATAACCTCATTTAAATAGACTAAATAGTCTTTTTTTGTTATAATTGATATCAGGAAGTGAGATTATGAAAAAAGTTGTTATTGGTATGAGTGGTGGCGTTGATAGTAGTGTAGCAGCTATTCTTTTAAAAGAACAAGGATATGATGTTATAGGACTTTTTATGCGTAATTGGGATGCTTCTTTAAATAATGATATATTAGGAAATCCAACCCTAAACAATAATATTTGCCCACAAGAACAAGATTATAATGATGCTCTTGAAGTATGTAAAAAAATTGGTATACCACTTTATAGAGTAGATTTTATTAAAGAATATTGGGATTATGTTTTTACTTATTTTTTAGATGAACTTAAAAGAGGGAGAACACCTAATCCTGACATTATGTGTAATAAATACATCAAATTTGATATGTTTGCTAAAAAAGCTCGTGAACTTGGAGCCGATTATATAGCTACTGGTCATTATGCTAGAATAAAAGACGGAAAATTATTACGTGGTGTTGATAATAATAAAGATCAAACTTATTTCTTATCACAATTAAGTCGTGAGCAATTAAAGGATGTATTATTTCCAATAGGTGACTTAGAAAAACCAAAGGTGAGACAAATTGCTGAGGAATATGATTTAATAACCGCACATAAAAAAGATTCAACAGGCATTTGTTTTATTGGAGAACGTAATTTCAAAAATTTCTTAAAAAATTACTTGCCAAATATACCAGGTGATATCATTAATATTGATACAAAAGAAAAAATGGGAAATCATATTGGACTTATGTATTATACTATTGGTCAAAGAAGAGGACTTGATATTGGTGGTACTAAAAATAGATGCTATGTAGTTGGAAAAGATTTAGATAATAATATTTTATATGTTTCTGATGATTTAGATGAAAAATATCTATATAGTGATTCTTGTATTGTTGAAATGGTTAATTGGATAGGGGACAAAAAGCTTAATGAATGTACAGCTAAATTTAGATATCGTCAACCTGATAATAATGTTAAATTAGAATTTTTAGATAATGGAGAAATTCTAGTAAAATATGATAATGTTAAATCAGTGACTCCTGGACAAGCTTGTGTTTTTTATGATAATGAAGAATGTATTGGTGGAGGAATCATAAAAGAAGTTAGAAAAAACAATGAAAAATTATGGTACCTATAATTTTCGTTTACTTGACATTTACTTTATAAATGATAAAATATAATAGGAGGGTTTGAAGATGGATAAACTTAATGAAATATTACACGAACTTGGTATTTCCAAAGTAAAACTAGCTAAATTTTTAGGTGTTTCAAGACAAATGATTTATAATTATTTAGAACTTGATGATATAAATAAATGGCCTAAAGATAAAAAGGTATTGCTTTTTAATTTACTTGGAATTAAATCAGCAGATGAAATTGAAAATATAAAAGTAGATACTGATTATATTTTAAACGTTGAAACAAGAATAAATAATTTGTTTGAGAACAATAATACTGTAATTGATTCTAGCAATTTATTTAGCGGTTTAAATAGTAAAAAGAAAGAATTAATGACTAATATTTGTTCATTAATAAAAGAAGATTTAGATGATGATGACGAAAAAGGACATAATTTAACAACTTATGAATATCTTTATAATTTTTTACAAACAATGTCATCATCAAAGGAATTAAAATATATACTTGCATATATGGCTAAGGCAGCTGGATTTATTAAACCACTAGAATTTGTATACGATGAAGAAGATCAATTTTTATTTGAAAGTGTACTTTATTCTGCTATGACTTTATATAATAATCCAAGTCGTATTTCTAGAACAAAAATTGCTGAAACCCATAAACGCTTTGTAGATCAAATTGAACACAAAAGAGAAGAGAGACTAGGAAGAACTCGTGAATTAAATAATATGAAAATGCAAGCATTAAAAGAATTAAATTATACTGATATAACAAAAGAAAATGCTTCTGAGGTATTAGCTAGAATGGCTGAAATTGAATCAAGAAAAGTATCTTAATAAAACAAGATATTTTTTTATACACTCCCCCTATTCTAATTTTAAATATTTTAAATAGGGGAATAAATAATAATTTTTAATATAAATTTATATAAATGTAAGTTACTTAATTATTATACTAATATATTATTTATTATACTTATATAAAAATAATAGAAATTTTATATTATAAGTAGTACTAGATTATAGTATAAATGAGATTAAATAAAATTTAAAAATATTTTGTAACTAAGTTTGATTACAATAAATTTGTTAAAAAATAAAAATAGTAAGTAGTAATAATAAAAAAGTAATAATTAGATCAATTTAATAAATTAAAAAAGTAATACAATTAACTTACTTTTAAATAATATCTTAGTTCGTATAATATATATTATGTTAACTAAAATTATTTTATTATATTTAACTAATCAATAGCCATATTAAATTATACATTTATTTTTTTTATTTAAATTTTAACTATCTTAACTTTATTAATATTTAAAACTTTTTTAAATTATCTAAATTTATCTATTAATATTATTCTTTATATATTAAAAATAATAATTCCAAATATTTCCAGTTATAAAAATACATATTAAATAAATATTTACCAATAATATTATTGGGTGATGAAAAATGAAGAAAAATAATAAACAATCTAATAATATTAAAAATTGTTTGAATAAAGATACTAAATCTTGTAAAAATTGTAAACATGACAATGTAAAAAATTCAGACGAAAATAATATTGGTTTCGAAAATAATTCAAAGTCATTTACATTAGATGAAAATGATGACCATTCATTTGAATTAAAATAGATTGTATTTTACCCAAAAAAAGGAGAGTGCCCTACTCTCTTTTATAATACAAAAATTGTAGTTAACATAATAATAAAACCTGCTAAAAATGGTAAAATTAATTTTTTAGTATCTAATATTTTTTTAGCCTGTGGTATTAATTCATATAATGAAATTTGGGTCATTATACCTGCTATCAAAGCTAGTAGATATCCCATCACTTTAAAATTAATATATGGTTTTAAAAACAAAAAAGTTACAATACCACCTAAAAATTCGGATAATCCTGCAATTAATGTATAAATAATGGCTTTTTTATGCCTATTTGTAGCGTAAAAGATAGGAAGTGCTATTGTTATACCTTCTGGTATATTATGAAGTGCTATGGCTATTGTTAATGTAATTCCTAATGATATATTATTATCACTAGCTATAAATGTTGCCATTCCTTCTGGTATATTATGTAATATAATAGCAATTAATGATATTAATCCTACTTTATAGATTTCATTATCACTAGAAATATATTTATCAATAGTAAATGATATAATAACACCAAATGAAAAAAAGATGCCTACTAATAATAAAGCTGGGAAAGGAAAATAAAATTCATTTAAATATTTATATGACTCTACTATTAAATCAAAAAAGGAAACAGTTAACATTACCCCTGCTGAAAAAACTAATGAATAAGCTAAGGTTTTTTCATTCTTCTTGTAATAAATAATCATTCCACCTAATAACGTTGAAAGACCTGATATTAGTGTTAAAGTAAGTGCTAAAAAAGAATTATTCATAATATTCACCATTTAATTATATTAAATTAATTTTTATATATTAAAAAAAGAATTAAATATTATTTTAATTCTTTTAATATACTAGTACCATTTGGATAGTTTACATCAAAATTTTCTGCTATAGTAGCACCTATACAAGCAAACGAATTAAGATCATTTAATCTTCTTGGTTCTTTAAACTTTTTAGAATAAAATATAATTGGTGTATTTTCTCTTGTATGATCAGTTCCTGTATAAGTTGGATCATTACCATGGTCAGCAGTAATAATTAATAAGTCATCATCTCTTAAACTATTAATAATTTCTTCCAAGTGATTATCAAATTCTTTTAAACAATTTGAATAACCTACTACGTCTCTTCTATGACCGTATTTTGAATCATAATCATTTAAATTAGCAAAACAAAGTCCATTAAAATCAGTATTTATAAATTCTTCTATTTTATTTATTCCATCTAAATTATCCTTAGTTTTATTTATAGAAGTTATACCATTATTATTAAATACATCACTTATTTTACCAATTGAAATAACATCATATTTTTTTTCTTTTAAATAATCAAGCACTGTTTTATAAGCAGGATCAAGAGCATAGTCATGTCTATTAGGTGTTCTAGTAAAATTACCTGGTTCTCCAATATATGGTCTTGCTATAATTCGACCAACTTTCCATTCTTCTTTTAAAGTTATTTTTCTAACTTCTTCACAAATTCTATATAATTCATTTAATGGAATAACATCTTCATGAGCAGCTATTTGTAAAACACTATCTGCTGATGTATAAACGATTAAAGCTCCTGTTCTTATTTGTTCTTCTCCAAGTTCTTTAATGATTTCAGTACCACTTGCCGCTTTATTACCAATAACCTTTCTACCACTAATTTGTTCTATTTCTTTTATTAACTCATCTGGAAATCCAGTATTTAAAAAAGTTTTAAATGGTTTTTCTGTAATAACTCCCATCATCTCTAAATGTCCTGTTAAAGTATCTTTTCCATTACTAACTTCAATACCTTTTGTATGATAAGCTATCGTTGGTTCATTTGTATCATTTAACAAGTTAAAATAGCCTATTTTTCTAAAATTAGGAAGATTTACATTGGTATTTAAAACTGTATGACCAAATGTATTAACATTAAAATCACCAAATTTTGAAGCATCCTTTGCTTCACCTATTCCTACTGAATCTAAAACAATTAAAAATATTCTTTTAAACATAATATCTCTCCTTAACTATGTGGATGGCTTGCATTATAGTTATTTTTTATAGTTTGATCTGATACATGAGTATATATTTGTGTTGTTGAAATACTACTGTGTCCTAACAATGTCTGAATACTTCTTAGATCAGCACCATTTTCAAGCATATGACTTGCGAATGTATGTCTAAGTGTATGAGGCGAAAAATCTTTATTCATTGTTTTTTCTTTTTCTATTTGTTTAAGTATTTTAAAAATAGATTGTCTAGATAATTTATCTCCTCTACTATTTAAAAAAACAAAATCATTATTTTTATTTTTTATTAATAGTGGTCTATAAATAGATAAATAAATTTTTAAATACTTATTAGCAACTTCACCTACCGGTATTACTCTTTCTTTGCTACCTTTTCCCATTACTCTAACTAAGCTTTCATTTAAATCAAGACTTGAAATTGTTAAATTGGTAAGTTCACTAATTCTAAGTCCTGATGAATATAGAAGTTCTAAAATAGCTTTATTGCGATAGTCATATTTATTATTTAACTTGATATCTAATATTTTATCCATTTCTTCTTTGGATATAACATTAGGTAATGTTTTTTGAAACTTTGGCAGTTCTATATCTAATGTAGGATTATTTTTAATATAGTCTTGTTTTTGAAGAAATTTATAAAAGCTTTTAATAACTGACAAATCATGATTAACAGTTTTATCTTTTTTATTTTGTCTTTCAATTGATAAAAATGAGCAAATATCTTTTTTATCTGTTATTAAAATATTCTTTTCTTTGATAAAATCATTAAATTTATTTAAATCTTTTATATAAGAATCAACAGTATTTTGACTATATTGTCTATCTATTTTTAGATAATCTTCAAATTCATTTATATAATCCTTATTCATATTATGACCTACCATCCATTTAAATTATAACATTATTTTTTTAAGATGTTAATAAGTTTACAAAAAATTAGACATTGTGTTAAAATATATTTGGTGGTTAAAATGAGAGAACCTTTAGCAAATAAAATGCGTCCTAATAAAATAGATGAAGTAATTGGACAAAAACATATTTTAGGTGATGATAAAGTTTTAAAAAATATGATTGATAATAATTATTTAACTTCACTTATTTTATACGGAAAACCTGGTATTGGTAAAACTACCATTGCCTTAGCAATAGTTAAAACATTGAATTTAAAATATCGAATGTTAAACGCTGTTATTAATAGCAAAAAAGACTTTGATGTTGTTA
The DNA here is from genome assembly GCA_934155005.1 of uncultured Bacilli bacterium. Classification (GTDB taxonomy): domain Bacteria; phylum Bacillota_I; class Bacilli_A; order RF39; family UBA660; genus CAJOJO01. The sequence continues at coordinate 15,504 of CAKPGR010000013.1, forward strand.
TTGAAGAAGCTAAACTGTTTGGTGGACTAGTTGTAATAGTTGATGAAATTCATCGTTTAAATAAAGATAAACAAGATATATTACTTCCCTACTTAGAAAGTGGTTTAATTACTTTAATTAGTTTAACTACTTCTAATCCATATTTTAAAATTAATCCTGCAATTAGAAGCAGATGTCAAATTTTTGAATTAAAAGAATTAGAAATTGATGAAATAAAACTAGGAATTAATAGGGCTATTGAATATTTAGAAGATATTCAAATCGATGATGATTCTATTAATATAATTGCTAATTTATCTAATGGGGATTTAAGATATGCTTATAATTTATTAGAAACAGCATACTATTCAACAAAAGATAAAGTAATAAATGTAGATGTTCTTAAAAATATTAATAATAAGGCTAATTTAGCAATAGATAAAGATGAAAATGGTCATTATGATGTTATAAGTGCTTTTCAAAAATCAATAAGGGGTAGTGATGTAAATGCATCACTCCACTACCTAGCTAGGTTAATTGAAGCAGAAGATTTAGATATTATTTATCGTAGAATGACTGTTATAGCATATGAAGACATTGGTTTAGCAAATCCTAGTATGGGACCAAAAGTAGAGGCTGCAATAAAAGCATGTGAACGTCTAGGACTTCCAGAAGGAAGAATACCATTAGGTGACATTGTTATTGAGCTTGCTCTTTCACCTAAGTCAAATAGTGGACACTTAGCTCTTGATAAAGCACTTGAAGATATAAGAAAAGGAAATATTAGTGATATACCAATTAATATCAAACAAAATCCTGTTGGCTATTTATATCCTCACGATTATCCAAATAGTTTTGTAAAACAACAATATTTACCAGATAGTCTTTTAGGCAAAGAATACTATATTCCTAAAAGTAATAAAAATGAACAAATATTAAAAAATATATATAATAATTTAAAAGAAAAAAACAAACTAAACTAGTCAATAAAAATTATAATATTAAAAACATTAAAACCCTGATTCGATTTTAAATTGAATTGGGGTTTTATAATTTATTGTTTTAACAATTTGAGATTTCGTATTTTTTATTCATTGTAACAAAAAAATGTAGACGTTTTCTTTTTTGACTATCTACATTTTTTATTACTTGATTAAATTTATTTTTTATGATTCTGTATTAGTTTTAGAAGCATTATTAATTATAACTTTAGCATCATCATAAGTTATAAAATTTGAAGTTTCTTTTTTTACAACTGATGGTACATATACAGTATCTGTATAAGTAGCTCCTACTGATGAAGTATTTACTTGATATAAATCAATAGGTTTACCATTCTTATAGAATACAACAGCAGCTGATAAATCATCTAATGTAACTCCTGAATTATTTGTAATAGTTAAGTTTAATTGACCATCTGTTTCTGATTTTGTAACTGTACCTTCTACTTTATCACTATATACAGTTTCAAATTTTGTAGAATATATTACTTTATTAATAGCATATTCAACTTTGGCTGGTAAATCAGTAGATCCTTTTTCTGAATAATCAACTAAATTTACTTTTATAACATTTTCTGCATTAACATTTAAATTTCTAACATATTGTTTTTCTGTTTTCATTAAATTACCTTTTGCATTATAAAGCGCTATATCAATACTAGCGTAATCAATTAATTCCTTTGATGTATTCTTTATAACAAAAATCATTTCTTTATTATCAGTGTAATAATTAGATATTTCTAAACCTTCTACCTTATTTTCTTCTACTTTAATATCACTTGTTTTTTCTGTTTTTTTATCTGTCTTAGATGAAAAACAACCTGTAACTAAAAATAATGAACAAACCCCTAAAATTAATAAATTTCTTTTCATATTATCTTCCTTTCCTACTATAACAATTTTATAATATGCATTTAAATTTGTCAATAAATAAGTAAATTAATTAAATTATCAATATTAAGTTGTGATAATAACATAATAATAGCTGCTACACTCAAAAATGGACCAAAGGGAATTATATTAGTCTTATTTTTATATAAGACATACAAAGATATAGGAAGTCCAATAAAAGAGGCTAAAAATATAGTAATAATACTAAGTGGCCAACCTAACACTAATCCAAATGTAAACATTAATTTAATGTCTCCATCCCCCATTGATTCCTTTTTAAATAGAAAATTTCCAAATAATTTAAGTAGAAACATTATTCCAAATGCAATTAGTCCATTTAGTACATTTATATATACATCAAAGCCATTTTTAATAAATAATTCTATTATAAGTAGTAATGAAAAAAATATTAAAACTTCATCTGGTATAATCATTGTTTGATAATCACTAATAATAACAATAAGTAACATTGATATAAATGTAATTGCTATAAAAAATTCTATATGAAAATCATAAATTAAATATGAAATCATGAACAATAGACCACTTGTAAATTCAAAAATTGGATAAAATAATGAAATTTTACTCTTACAATTTTTGCATTTTCCTTTTTGAAAAAGATAAGAAAAAATAGGAACCAATTCACTAGCTCCTAACCTGTGATTACATTTTGGGCAATGAGATGGAGGACTTATTAATGATTCTCCTTTTGGTAATCTATAACCAACAACATTATAGAAGGAACCTAAAACTGTTCCAAAAATAAAAGTTACAATCATATAATAAATTCTCATAAACTCACTCCTACATTCCTTGTACTGCTGTATACATATTAAACATTGGTATAATAATTGCTAAAATTAAAGTTCCAACTATAACTGTTAAGAAAATTGTAATAGCTGGTTCTATAAAAGTTTTCATTTGAGCAACAGCATTTTCATGCAACTCTTGATAATATGCTGCAACTTTACCCATCATTTCAGGTAATTCCCCAGTTTTTTCACCAGTAACTAACATTTCATAGGCTGGAATTGGGAAAGCCCAATGATCTTTAAATGCTTCAGAAATTTTATCTCCCTTAGCTAAATTAGTTATTGTATCTAGTATAATCATTTTATATATTTCATTATTAGTCATTTTATTTAAAACATCCATACTATCTGTTATAAAAACGTTATGTGCTAATAGTGATGAAAAAGTTTTTGTAAACATAGCAACCTCATTATAAATGATAATTTTTCCAATACCCGGCATTTTCATAGCTATTAATTGGCAAATTGTTCTAAAAGCTTTTATATTTTTGTACATATAAACAAGTAATACGGCAACAGCAATAATACCGATAAGTAGCCATATACCATAATGTTTTAGAAAATCACTAATTGCTAATATTACAAGTGTAAATTGTGGTATTTGTGAGGCATCCATTGATTCATAAATCTCAACAAATTGTGGTATTACAAATAACATTATAAATACAGCAACACCAATAGATGCTATAAATACCATTGATGGATATAGCATAGCTGTTACCATTTGTTTACGAATTTTTTCTACTTGAGAATAATATTCTGCTTGATCATCTAATACTTCTGGTAATTCTCCAGTCATTTCTGATGTTTTAACCATATTAATTAACAATCTAGGAAAAGCTACATTTTGTTTATCTAACGCTTCACTAAAATTTTCTCCCATTGTTAAATCATAAATTATTGATTTTAAAATCTTTTTATAATTCTTATTTTTATATTGTCTTTCTAGTATTCTAAGTGAATCTACTAATGGAATGCCTGATTTAATATAAGTTGATAATTGAGTTAAAAAGAAAATTAAATCTTTATTTTTAAATTTGGTATTATTAACATTAGCATTTTTATGAAATTTTTGAATCCATTTATTTGTTCTAATACTATATACTTCAAATCCTTCACTAAGTAAAAAAGAATGCGCTTCTACCTTTGAAAAAGCTTCAAAATAATCTTTAACAATTTTACCTTCTGGATTTTTAGCTACATATTCATACAATATTTTAGTATCACTTTTTTCAGCATCTTCACCATCAAAATTGATTAATAAAGCTTCTCTTTTCATTAAATTTTTATTTCTACTATGTTTAACAAATTCATTATTATTAATCTTATCCTTAATTTTTCTAGGAATAGATGTAATTGCTTTAATAATATCAGAAAATTGTTGATGACTTAAACTTGGCTTAGCTACTTTTTCATTTACATAACTATCATCTGATTTTTTCTTTTTCTTTTGTTTATTATTTTTTATTTTTTCTGTCTCATCTTTTAGTTTTAATTTTCGAGCATCAGCTTTTTCTATTCTTTTTAATTCTTCTTTTCTAATAGCTTGTAATTGTTTAAATTCTTTTAAATTAAACATATCACTCTTAACATTATTAATTTTTTTTGGTTCTTTTACTTTTTTTACTTTAATTTTTTCCGTTTTTGGTTTAACTTTAATTGGTAATATTACCTTAAAACCAATTAAAGCATATTTAAAAATATGAAATATAAATAAACATAATACTAAAAAACCATCAAATATATATTTAATTATATAAAATAATAATTTACATACCATTAGAATTAGTTTAACAACTAATAATAAACATGTTTTTATACCCTTATAGAAATACTTGCAAAATAAAATAGGCAAGCTAAATATTATAAAGATTATTTTATATACGGCAATACATGGCATCAACAATACTCTACGCATATAAAAACACCTTCCAATCTCCTCTTATTCTACTATATAGATTATATCATATTTTATCAATTTGTAAAACAATTTTTTTTAAAACATATAATATTTTAGAAAGGAGTGCTAATATGAATTACTATAACCCTTATCTAATGTCATATCCATATGTTAGTGGAGTTACAAATCAAGGACTTTTTAGTAGACTTTTTGGAGGATTAAACTTATCTTCTATATTATCTGGAACACAAAAAACTCTAAACATTGTAAATCAAACTATTCCCTTAGTTAAACAAGCAGCTCCTATTGTGAGAAATGCCAAAACAATGTTCAAAGTTATGAATGAATTTAAAAAAGTTGAAACTCCTAGTCAAAGTCAAGAAATTAATCAAAATACCACAAAAAAAGAAAATAGTGAAATCTTAGAACATCATATAACGTCTAATGGTCCTACTTTCTTCATTTAAAAGCTCAATAGCTTTTTTATTTTTTTGTTAATATTTTTAATTTTAATTCTTTTAAAAATATATTTTTTTGGAATAGCATCTAAATTTCTTATATTTTCTTTTAACATAGATTTAAAATAATCTATTGCATCTTGATCATGTTTTTTCATTAAAATAGGTCCTAAACAATATTCTATATTTTTATATTTTGTCTTTCCTTTAACAAACCTTATTTGTGTATATCTTTTATTTTTATCAATAAAACCAAGTTCTTCATCAATTTTAAAATCTAAATTTACAACAAATCTTCTAAGTTCAAATAAATTATTATTTGTTTGAATAATTAATGTTGTATTTTTTTTTAGTTTTGCATTATTTAAAATATTTTGAATTGTATTTGTTCCCATACCACTTATAACAATAACATCATCATCTTGTAGTTCAATATTAGATAAACCATCACTAACTATTGTATTGATATTTAAATTATATTTTTTTATATTTTTTTTAGCATTTTCTAATGCATTTTCATTAATATCTGATGCAATACATTTATTTTTATTATTCAAAGTTAAATATATATCAAGTAAAGCGTGATCACATCCAACATCAATAACTCTTTTATCTTCTGGAATTAATGTTGCTAAAAGTTTTATTCTTTTATTTAATTTCATTAATCACCCATGTAATCTTTTAATTTTTTAGAACGCGATGGATGTCTTAGTTTTCTTAATGCTTTCGCTTCTATTTGTCTAATTCTTTCTCTTGTAACACCAAACATTTGTCCAACTTCTTCTAGCGTTCTTGATTTACCATCTTCAAGTCCAAAACGAAGTCTAATAACCTTTTCTTCTCTTTCAGTTAATGTTTCTAAAACCTCAGCTATTTCATCTTTTAAAAGTTCATTAGTAGCATATTCTTCTGGACTAACATTTCTTTCATCTTTAATGAAATCGCCTAAATGAGAATCATCTTCTTCTCCAATTGGTGTTTCTAAACTAACTGGTTCTTGACTTATCTTATAAATATCTTTGATTTTATCTACTGGAACATTCATTTTTTTAGCTAATTCTTCTTCTGTTGGTTCTCTATTAAGTTCTAGTGTTAATTGTCTTTGAATTCTAGCTAATTTATTAATTGTTTCAACCATATGAACTGGCACTCTAATAGTTCTAGCTTGGTCAGCTATAGCTCTTGTGATAGCTTGTCTAATCCACCATGTAGCATATGTAGAAAATTTATATCCCTTAGTTACATCAAATTTATCTACTGCTTTCATTAAACCAATATTTCCTTCTTGAATCAAGTCTAAAAAAAGCATTCCTCTACCTACATATCTCTTAGCAATACTAACAACTAAACGAAGATTAGCTTCAGCTAAGGTATTTTTAGCAAGTTCATCACCCTCAGCAATTCGCTCAGCAAGTTCTAATTCTTCATCCATTGATAGTAATTTTATTTGACCTATTTCTTTTAAATACATTCTAACAGGATCATTAATAGTCAAGTCCTTAGATAATGTATTATCATCTAACAAAATTTTATCATTATCACCATCATCAGTATCATCATCACCTTTTATAGTAATATTATTTTCATTTAATGAATTGTATAAGTCATCTAATGAATCAGCATCCAATTCAAGACCTTTTAATGCAGTTGCTAATTCTTCATAAGTTACAAATCCATCTTTTTTTCCTTGTTTTATTAATTCTTCTTTTCTTTGCTCAAATGTTTTAATTTCGTTTACTATTTTTTTCATTCTCTATCTCACCTTTTCTTATTTCAATCATTTTAGAAATTAATTCTTTTTGTTTTTCTATATCATTATCTTTTGCTATCTTATCTTTAATATTCTTCTTTTCAATCTTAATAACTCTTTCTTTTAATACCCTTATATAATCATCTATTTCAGCCATTTTAAATTCATCTTTTATATCTAACATATTTAGACTATGAATAGTCTCCATAATTTTATCATCTTCCATGTAATATGTCATAACACTAGACATATTAACATCATTATTATTTTTCAAATAATTAACTAACGAATTAGCTAAATATGTATGTTGTTCATTTTTAAAAATAGGTTTTGAATTTATATATTTTTTTATTACATCTTTACTACTAAGCATATAATAAAGAAGATGTGTTTCAGCTTGATCATACTTATTTAATTTTACTTTTTTTACTATTTTTGGCTTTGTCTCTTGAACTTGATTTTCTAATTTACTTTTTAAAAACTCAACACTTAAATTAGACTCATCACTTAATTTTTTAATTGTTAATTCCTTATAAACATCATCATTTATTTTTTTTATTTCATCAAGCATTTCATTAACATAATTAGACATATCAAAGTTATTTGATAAATTCTTATTCAATTTATGATAATTTAATTTGTATTCCATTATATTAATGGGATTATTTAGTTTGTCCAACATTTTTTGTTTTCCATATTTAAGAACATAATCATCTGGATCTAAATTATCTTCAAGTCTCACAACTTTTGGTGTAACATTAATATCATTAAATATTTTAGAAGCACTATTAGTAGCGTTATTCCCAGCGTTGTCACCATCATAACATAAAATAATTTCAGGAGCCATACGTTTAATAATTAAAGCTTGTTTCTTCGTAAGTGCCGTACCAAGAGTGGCTATAACATTATCAATACCAATAGTATGTAGTCTAATTAAAGCAAAAAAGCCTTCAACAATAATTATTTTTCCCGTTTTTCTAGCTACATCTTTTGCTTTATGATAATTATATAAAAGTTCACCTTTTTTAAATATCTCAGTTTCCTTAGTATTAAAATATTTAGATATATCTTCACCATTATATATTCTACCACTATAACCAACCGTTTTTCCATTTAGATCATATAAAGGAAACATAATTCTATTTAAATATACATCTTTGTATCCTTTGTCACCTTTCATAACTAATCCAGTTCTAACAATATCTTCTATTTTATATTTTTTCTTTATGAGTAAATTAGTTAATTGATCATAACTAGACAAAGACAATCCAAGTTCAAATTCTTTTATTATACTTAAATCAAAATGGCGATTTTTAATAAAATTTCTAGCAGCTTCACCAACCTCTGTATTAATATTATTTTTATATAGTTTTTTACTAACATCTATTATTTCATATAAAATTCTATCTTTATCTACACTAGATTTACCACTAGAAGCTATATCGATATTAATACCAGCAAGATTGCTAACCTTTTTTAAAGCATCCATGAAACTTATATTTTCATAATCCATTACAAAATTAAAAACATTACCACTTGCCCCACATGAAAAGCATTTATATATTTGTTTTTCTCTTGAAACACTCATACTAGGAGAGTGATCAGCATGAAATGGACAAACTCCAAAAAAATTTTTACCCTTAGTTATCAAAGGAACATAACCTGATATTACATCTACAATATCAACGTTATTTTGAATTTCAATTATTTTTTCCTTAGATAGTAAATTTTCCTTCATAATATCAAGCCCTCTACTATTAATATACGACAAAACTTTTCAAAATCCTTTTTTTTTAATAAAAAAAATTTAAAAACATAGTATATTATAGGTGATTTTATGAAAAAAGTGAAGTTTTTGTCGATTTTTATTTTAATTTTATTGTCAGTTATTTTTCATTTTACTTATGAAAAAATTCCTAATTTTATAACTAGTATTTTATTTCCAGTAAACGAAAGTATTTGGGAACATATGAAAATTATTGCTACCCCAATACTATTTTATATGATTATTGAATATTTAATTTTTAAAAAAGCTAATATTAAATATAATAATTTTTTATTAGCGCATAGTATCAGTATTATTATAAGTATTTTTGTTTATTTAATTATATATTTACCAATAGATTTATTTTTTGGACATAATTTAATTGTTTCGATTATTTTATTAGTCTTAGTATTTATGCTTTCTCAAATTATAAGTTACTATATAGAAAAAAGCAAACATTTCAAAAATAGTAATTTAATAGGTCTTATATTATTTTTAATAATATATTTTGTTTTTTTAATTTTTACATATTATCCACCAAGAATAAATTTATTTTATGACACTTTAAATTTAAAATATGGTATTAATATTTATACATTATAAAAAGAAGATCACTCTTCTTTTTATAATGAGAATATCTCAATCTATATAAAACGCTAAAAGCATTAGCGTACTAATAATTTATTCTATTTTTAATATACCACTACTTTTAATTTATATTCATCTAGTATATTTTCTTTACTAATATACCCTCATAAATAATATATTCTTTTAATTAATTTTTGATTAAACTTTTAAATAAAAAATTATTATAATACCTATTATTTAGATTTTATAAGTTATTTCATTAGTATATTTTTTTGATTTAAAAATTCTAAAATTCTAATTTATATTTACTTATATTTAATTTTTTAATACATGAATAATACTCTATTTTTTCTTAACTAATACTTTAATTAATTCTTTTTCTAATTCATTAAAAGAACCACGATTAAATATGACTTTCTCAGCCTTAAAATTATTTACTAAATTAATTGCTTCTCCCATATGGTCGTAGTCCCCCATGCAATGATTATCAATTAGTAATACAAATTAAAGCAAACAAAAAAATTTATTTAAGTCTTTAATTCTACAATACTATTTTCTTATTAATCTATTAACTTTTTCTTTTGCTTTTTCAGGTGATTCAAATATCATTGCCTCAAAATATTCTCTTTGTAAATCATAAAAATATCTTTGTCTGTTTACAACATTTTGTGGAATTATTATTTTATGATTCAGTTCAAATTCATCAGCTTTTACATACGGAATTTGAACAGCTTCATGATATCTTGCTTCTAAGTTTTGATATAAAACATAATTTGCATCATGATTAGATCTATTAACCAGAATATCAGGTGAACCATGAACAATATCAATTTCATCATTATATTTATAAGTCCCTATATATACATATATTTCTTCATCTGGGGTAATAGTTGTATCACTTAGAGCAATATCAATTATTTTTCTATCTGTATAATTTTCTATCCCATTATTTCTTCCAGTTGTTTTTTTACCATAAAAATCTAATAAGTATAAATATTTTCTTACATTTTCAGTCTTTTCTAATCTTTTTATTTCTTTTTGAATTTCTAATACTTTATCCCTTTCTTTTATTAATTGTTCCACTTTTTCTTTTAATTCATTTAACTCTTCAATTTTCATTTAACAACCTCCTATATTCATTATATCACACAAGTTCATATTCTCTAACAGTAATCCTTTCATCAGAACAATATTCTATTACAAATCTATTTTTTCTCTTGCATATTAATATTCCCATTGTATCATTATTAAATTGCCCTTTTATATTTTTATCTATGTAATTCATATACTTTTGAACTTGTGATATGTATTCAACTTTAAATTCAGTAACTTTTAATTCGACTACAACATAACAATTATATTTGACATTAAATAATAATAAATCAATATGATAATTTCTATCTCCTATTTTAATTTTGTACTCACTACCAATAAAACTAAATGAATTACCTATTTCTTTCATAAAAGATTCTATATCTTCTAATATTAAATTATGTAATACTTTTTCAGTAGCTATTTCTAGATTATTGTTGTTTCTAATTAATATTGGCTCTGGTATTAAATCCTTTATTTCAATCTTATCGCCTAGTATTAATTTATTTTTAGTTTCAATGGGTAATCTTTCATATTCTTTATTTTTTATTATTTCTTCTAATTGTCTTTTTGACAAATGTCTTTTTTCTGTTTGATTGGCGTAGTAATTTATTTCATTGCTGTCCTTCAAGCTAAATAATTGTCTGATATGACTAATTGATAATTTGGTCCCCAGTGGGGACCATTTTTGCTCTTCAAAGAATTGATATAATTGTCTCATTCTTCTTAAAGTTCTTGGGTTGTATTTCTTATCAACTTCAAGTGATAATTTTTTTGAATATTTACCAATTATATCATCGCCATATTTTTTACCAGCTTCTAGTAATAATTTACCTACCTCATAATGTGTCAAAAGAGTATGCCTTTCTTTTGAATAATCTTTTACTTTTGAATATATTTCATTATCAATTAATTTATTTTTTATTTCATTATAATAGTTCATATTACTCCTTTCTACGGACTACAAGTCTCAATTTTTAATTTATTATTTTTAATCTTAAACATAATGCTTCCGTCCTCATCTGTTCTATATATTTTTGAATGTTCTAGATTATTTAATACTTCCTTATTTGGATGACCATACCTATTATTCTTTCCAACACTAATAATAGAGTATTTTGGATTTATCTTATTAATAAAATTTTTACTACTACTTGTCTTACTACCATGATGTCCTACTTTTAATACATCTATATTCGATATATTATATCTTTCTAATATATCCTTTTCTTTATCTACTCCGGCATCACCCATAAACATAAAGTTATAATTATTTAATTCCATATAAATCACATTACTATTATCGTTCTCATTATCATATTCTTTAGTATTTAATATCGTAATTATGTTATTACTTATTGGTACCTTCTTAACATTCTGATAATATTTTATCTTTTTATTTTTTAATTCCTTTATTAAATTTGTTTCTAGTTCATTAAAACTATCATTATTTAAAACAACATTTTTTATATTATAATTATTTAATAAATGAATACTATCTTCCATATGATCAAAGTCTCCATGAGTTAGAATTAGATAATCTATATGAGAATAACCTAATGACTTCAAAAGTTTAATACTTCCTGAACTAACGAAATAATTACTTATACCGCCAGTATCAATCATTACTACCTCATCATTGTATATAATTAAAGATGAATCGCCTTGTCCAACAT
>CAKPGR010000014.1 GCA_934155005.1 uncultured Bacilli bacterium
CTGGAGCGGATGAGGAGAATCGAACTCCCGTAGTCAGCTTGGAAGGCTGAGGTTCTACCATTAAACTACATCCGCATCAAGTAGACAATACTCATTATACACTAAATAAATACAATGTCAATGATATATATTAAATTTTATTCAAAAAAATTTAAAAAATGATATATTTTCAAATTAATAAAGAAAAAATATGTAAAATATTATCTTTTTGTGGTAGAATTATAATAGCGAGGTGGTATCATGAACACTATTGTTATGTCGATTGTTATTTTAGTTATAGTAGCAATTATTTTAATAATTGGTGTTTTATTTGCTATTCAAAAAAAGAATGAAAAAGGAATTAAAAAGCAATTACAAAATTTAGAGATAGAAAAAAATAAAATTGATAGCATGCCAATTATACCAGAACTTACAAAAATAGAAACATTAAATAAGAATGGTAAATTGGAAACCATGTATAATAATTGGAAAGAGCGTTTAGATGTTATTAGAACAAATCAAATTCCTAAAATAACAGATATGTTATTGGATGCGGATTATTCATTATCAAAGCAAGATTATAAAAGTACAATTTATAAGATAGCTAAATTAGAGATGGAAATTTATAAAGTTAGAACTAATTCTGATTTTTTACTAAACGAAATAAAAGAAATAACAACAAGTGAAGAAAGAAACAGAACTATTATAACAAAATTAAAATCAACTTACCGTGATTTATATCAAAAATTTAATGATGATAAAGAAGCATATGGTGAGATAGCTGAATCTATTGAACTTCAATTTGAAAGTATAGCCAAAAGATTTGAAGATTTTGAAAAAGCTATGGAAAATAGTGATTATGTTGAAATTCCTAATATAGTTAATAATGTTGATGAGTTATTAAAACATATGGATAATATTTTAAAAGAAGTTCCAAGTATAATATTACTTACATCAAGTATTTTGCCTAAGAAAATAGAAGAAGCAAAACAAATATATGAAAGTATGGAAGAAAATAATTATCCACTTGATTATTTAAATGTTGAATACAATATAAATGAAGCTGATAAAAAAATAAATGATATAATAGAAAAAGCTAAAGTATTAAATATTGAAGATAGTTTATTTGAGCTTAAAATATTATCAGATTATTTTGATTCTTTATTTACAGATTTTGAAAAAGAAAAAGTTAATAAAGAGGTTTATGAGGAAGCAAATAAAGCTTTTAGTAAAAAATTGAAGAAAAACAATCATATAATGGAAGAAATATTTAATCAATTAGATGACATAAGAAGTTTATATGATTTATCAGAAGAAAATGTAAAAACATTAGAAAATGTTAGAAAAGATTTAAATACTTTAAATGAAGATTATAAGATTTTAATAGAACATACAGGTAATAATACATTTGCTTATTCTAAATTAACTAAGGAAATAGAAGGTCTTTCTGTTAAACTTTCTAATTTAGAAGAGAAAGTTGACATGATTCTAGATTCAATAGGCAATATGAAAGATGATGAGGTAAGAGCGCGTCAACAATTAGAAGAAATTAAAGTTATATTAAGAAATTCTAAAAATAAAATAAGAGAGTATAATTTACCTGTTATACCTCATAATTATTTTGTAGAATTAAAAGAAGCTCAAAGTGCGATAAAAGAAATTATTAAAGAATTAGATAAAAAACCAATAACAGTAAATATTTTAAATACTAGGGTAGATACAGCTCGTGATTTAGTTTTAAAATTATATAATACAACTAAAAAAATGATGAAAACAGCTAAGTTTTCAGAAATGGCTATTGTTTATGGAAATAGACATCGTAGTAATGATGAAGAATTAGATAAGTATTTAACTTATGCTGAAAAATTATTTTATGATGGTGATTATCAAAAATCACTAGAAATAACTATAAATGCTTTAAATAAAGTTGAAAAAGGAATATATGATAAATTATTAAAATTATACTCTTTTGATGAAGATTAGAAAGATTATTCTTTCTTTTTTTGTTAATTTAGTGTAAAGGATAATATAAAAAATATTGACTTATAATTATTTAAAGTGGTATATTTAGAATGTAATAAAAATAGAGGAGGAAAGAAAATGAAAAATAATAAAGGTTTTACACTAATTGAATTATTAGCCGTTATCGTAATTTTAGCAATTATTGCATTAATCGCAACTCCAACAATTTTAGGAGTAATTGAAAAAGCAAGAAAAGGAGCAGCAGAATCATCAGCTTTAGGTTATATTGATGCCGTTGAAAAACAAATAGCATTAGATTTAATTGAATCAAATACTGCTGATAAAGTAATTGTTACAGGTGATACAATCACAACTCCAATTACAGTAAATGAAGCACTTACTACTAAATTAAATGTTAAATCAGGAGATAGTATCAAAAGTGGTTCTATTGTTTTAGATACTGATAAAGGTTCAGTAAAAACAGGAACTTGCTTAGTTGTTACATCTAGTGGAAAATCTTATAATGTACATTATGATGGATCAAAAGCAACAGCAAATGATGTTGCTTGCTAATTCAAACGATAATAAAGAGGTAAAACAAATTAGATTTCAAAACTGACCGTTGTCAGTTTTTTTCTATTGTTAATTATGTTATAATAAAAATGGTGATTTATATGGATCAATTTGAAAGAATTAGATTACAAATAAAAAACAATAATGTAGAAAAAATAAAAAATACAAAAGTTATTATAGTCGGGTTAGGTGGAGTTGGAAGTTATGCTTTAGAATCATTAATAAGAATGGGAATTGGAACTATAACTATTATTGATAACGATATAGTTGACATAACTAATTTAAATAGACAATTAATGACACTTCATTCTAATATAGGTAAATATAAAGTTGACGTATGGGAAGAAAGAATAAAAGATATAAATCCTAATTGTAAGGTAATTAAAATCAACACTTTTATAACAAAAGATAACATAAATATAATTGGTACTGCAGATTACATAGTTGATGCTTGTGATACTATTTCAACAAAAAAAGAGTTAATAAAGTATGCAGTTAAAAACAATATAAAGATAATATCTTCAATGGGAACAGGAAATAAATTAGATCCGTCAAAATTAGAAATAGTAGATATTAGAAAAACTAGCTATGATCCTATAGCTAAAATAATAAGAAAAATGATAAAGGATGAGAAAATAAAAGAAAAAATACCTGTTGTTTGTAGTAAAGAAATTCCTCTTAAAGTTAATAGTACAACCATTTCATCTAATTCATTTGTTCCAAGTATAGCTGGGCTTTTATGTACTAGCTATGTAATAAATGATATAATAAAGGAAGTGTAGTTTATGATAATAGAAAAGATAAAAAAGTTAAAAGGCTCGGTATTAGGTTTTGGGTTATCAAAAAATTTGATGAAAGAAATTAAGAAGAATAAAAATATAATTAAATGTGATTTGATAGATAGTGATGTACTAGGTGACGCAGAAGAAACTAAGAGAATAAAAAAATTTCATATAAAAAATTTAAGAAGCAAATTTAAAAAGAAAAGAATAAATTATATTATTTGTAATTATGAAAGTATTTTAAAATATCAATATAAATTTGTAAAAGATAGTATCTATTTAACAAATGATACAGTTATCATATATAATCTAAATAAAGAACAAAAAGCCTTATTAAATAAAAAATATAATAGATACAAAACTAATATAAATATTATAGAAAATAAAAATAAATATATAATGGAAATAGATACAAGTAAAGCCAAAAATAATAAAGTTAAAGAACTGTATTATTTCATAATAGATTTTATAGTTAAAATTGATAATATTATAACAGAATTACTAGTAAACTAAAAAAAAGAACATCAAAGTTCTTTTATTTTGTCTGTATTTTTAAAATTTAATTTAGCTATATCATTTAATTTATCAAATCCATATTTATCTATAATTTTTTTTGCTATATTATCAACACTAGAAGAAGCTCCCTTAGGTAATAAAATTCCAATTTCATTACTTAATTTATTCATTTCTTTTAAAAATATAAATCTACTTATAACTGAGGCACAAGCAACAGATAGTGATTTTGTTTCTCCTTTAGTTAAAAAAGTAATATTTCTAACAACATTTGGAACATCTTTTAGATAATTGTAATATAAATAATCTTTTGCAAATTCATCTACAATAATATAATCAGATTTATATTTATTAGTTAAATCAGTTAAGACTTTATTATGTAAAACAGCTTTTATTTTGTTCATGTTCATACTTTTAGACCAAGTGTTATATTCTTTATTATTAAGTATAAAAGTTGAATAAGGAATTTTTTTAATTAAAATAGGAACAACTTCTAATATTTTTTCATCAGTCATTTTTTTAGAATCAGTTATACCTAATTCTTGCAAAAAAGGGATATCTTCTTTTTTTACAAAGCTTCCAGTTACAACAATAGGACCAAAATAGTCTCCTGTTCCAACTTCATCACTACCAATAGTTGTTGAATTAAAAATTTTAGGATCAATATAAATTTGTTTTTTATCATCTTTTTTCTTTTTGTCAGAATTATTAACGACTAAATTTTTATTAACCATTTTTTCGGTTGCAATCCAGAATTGACTAGCTAAATCAGCATCTCTTCCTTGGAAAACAACTTTTCCAGAATCATAAAGGGTTACAACTGTATCACCATCTTTAGCTTGAAAAGAAGCATAGTCAGGTGTTTTCTCTCTTTTTAAATCTAAATAGAAATCATTTAATTTTTCTTTAGTTTCATCACTAACTTTAAATGAAATTGTCACAAATATCACATCCTCAATACTATTTTAACACAAAACTTTCTTTTTTTCTAAAAATGTAATATAATTTTTAAAGAGGGGAATGATATTTTATGAATATATTTGATGTGGCGATTATTTTAATATTAATAATGGGTGCTATTACAGGTTTTAAACGAGGATTTATTAGTGAAATAGTTAGGTCTGTTGGCTTCTTTGTGGTAATTATATTAGCTTATATTTTAAAAAATCCCGTTTCAGTTTTATTATATGAACATTTACCATTTTTTAATTTATTTGGTTTTATAAAAGGTGTTACAGTTTTAAATGTTATAATATATGAAATAATAGCTTTCTTTATTGTTTTATCTTTATTAACAATTATTTTAAAATTAATAATAAAATTAACTAATTTAATTGAATTTTTTATTGATTTAACAGTTGTTTTAACACCAATATCAAAATTAGGTGGTTTAATTGTTGGACTAATAGAATCATATATTTGGGTATTTATAATTCTTTATATAATTAGTTTACCAATATTTAATATACCAGAATTAAATGGCTCAAAATTTAGAGATAAAATTTTAAATCACACACCAATTTGTTCTAATATAACAAATAAATCACTTTCATTAATTAATGATTTTGATAGCATAAAAGATAAATATAAAGATAATACTAATACCGAAGAATTCAATAAAGAAACATTAGATTTATTCTTAAAATATAATATCATTAAACCTGATTCAGCAGATAAATTATTAAAAGAGAATAAAATAAAAAATGTAGATGAAGTAATAAAAAAATATAAGGAGGAGAAAGCATGAGTATAGTACATGTTAATGAAGAAAATTTTAGAGAAAATATTAGTAATGATAAAGTTTTAGTCGACTTTTTCGCAACATGGTGTGGTCCATGTAAAATGTTGAGCCCAGTTTTAGAAGAAATAAAAGAAGATAGAAGTGAATTAAAAATTGTTAAAGTGGATGTAGATGAATCACCTATGCTTGCTAAGGAATATGGTGTTATGTCTGTACCAACACTTTTACTTTTTGAAAATGGAGAGTTAAAGAAAAGACAAAGTGGATTTATGCCCAAAGAAATGTTAAATAATTGGATAGAAGACTAAAAAGAGACAATATATTACAGTCTCTTTTTTTATAATAAAATTATGAAAAAGTTTAAGCCAAAGAAAAAAAGAAAAATTTTAAAAATTATTTTTTACTTATCTATTATAGTAGGTACTTTTTACTATTCCATAAATAATGTTTTTAATATTAAGTTAAAAAGTTCTAACGAAGAATTTATTAAGCTTTTACTAAATGATTTTAATTATAGTGAAAAATATAATAAAACAAATATATTAAAAAAAGTATTTAATGTAAATCCATCAAATATTCTAAGCAAAACGCTTTATTATAAAAAAAAGAAAACGAATAATATAGTAACCAAATATATAGAAAATCCTGATAAAGAAAAAGTAGATAATCCAAGAGTTTATATTTATAACACACATCAATTAGAAGGCTATGATTTAGAAAACTATTCTGAGTATAATATAACGCCAAATGTTTTAATGGCATCATATTTACTTAAAGGATTATTAAATAAAGAAAATATAAATACAGTGGTTGAGGAATCAAATATTAATGATTTTTTATCTTTAAATGGATGGGATTATTCAAATAGTTATAAAGCAAGTAGATATTTTATTGAAGACTTTATTAAAAAGAATCCTAATTTAGATCTTATTATTGATCTTCATAGAGACTCTATTCCAAAAGAAAAATCAACAGTCAATATAGATGGTAAAAATTTTGCTAAAATATTATTTGTTGTTGGAACTGATTATGATACATATAGTGAAAATTTAAATCTTGCTAATACATTAAATGAAATAATAAAACAAAAATATCCAAGTTTGACTAGAGGGGTTATAGAAAAAGGTGGTAGAGGTGTTAATGGTGTATATAATCAAGATTTAAATAATAAAATAATACTAATAGAATGTGGTAGTAATAATAATACAATTGATGAAGTTATGAATACTATTATTGTAATTAAAGATGCTATAAAAGAGTATTTGGGGGAATAATATGGAGGAAAAAAAGAAAAAAAATTATTTTAACATTATAGCAAGTAGAATTTTTATTATTTTATTAGTTGGATATATAGTTATCTATATTGCTGGTGAAAATGGATACTATGATGCATATAAATATAAAGAAACTGCGATGACCAATTCTAAAATAGAGCAATTTGAAAAAGATGTAAAAAGTGGTAAAAGTATTAAAGTGAGCGATTATATAAATGAAAAAGATGTTAGTTATCAAAATGTTGTTTCAACAGCGGGTATTACTTTATCAGATGGTATTGTTAAAGTTATATCTGATGGACTTGGTAGTACATTTAATTTTTTAGGTGAATTATTTAATGGATAAAACCTTTTTTTTGAAATCTTTTTATAGTATAATTAAAAAAGGTGAAGCTTATGAATCAAAAAAATATTAGAAATTTTTCAATTATCGCACATATAGATCATGGAAAAAGTACTTTGGCAGATCGTATACTTGAAATAACACATTCTATAACTGATAGAGAAAAAAAAGATCAATTACTTGATAATATGGATATTGAAAGAGAACGTGGTATAACAATTAAATTAAATGCTGTAAATTTAAAATATGATTATAAAGGTGAAACATATTATTTAAATTTAATTGATACACCAGGTCATGTTGATTTTTCATATGAAGTTTCTAGATCGCTTGCTGCTTGTGAGGGCGCTATACTAGTGGTAGATGCAGCTCAAGGAATAGAAGCTCAAACACTAGCAAATTTATATCTTGCGTTAGATAATAATTTAAAAATTATTCCTGTTATTAATAAAATTGATTTACCTAATGCTGATATTCCTAAAGTAAAAAAGGAGTTAATTGATAATATTGGTTTTGATGAAGATGAAATTATTCTAACAAGTGCTAAAAATGGTATTGGAATAGAGGAATTAGTTGAAGCTATTATTGATAGAATAGACCCTCCTAATGGCGATAAAAATAAAGATTTACAAGCTTTAATTTTTGATAGTTATTTTGATATATATAGGGGAATTATAACATCGATTAAAGTTGTAAATGGTAGTGTTAAAGTTGGGGATGAAATAAAAATGAATGCTACTAATTCTTGTTATGAAGTTTTAGAACTTATGAAGCATACTCCTCATGAAGAAAAAGTTAAAATTTTAGAAGCTGGAGAAGTTGGGTATTTATCTGCTAGTATAAAAAGCATTAGCGATGTTAAAGTTGGAGATACTATTGTAGCAAAGAATAGCCATACAGAATCTATTAAAGGATATAAGCCAATGAAACCAATGGTTTTCTGTGGATTATATCCAACTGTATCTTCTAAATTTCCAGATTTAAGAGAGGCATTAGAAAAATTAAAGTTAAATGATGCATCACTTGAATTTACTCCTGAGACAAGTGAAGCTTTAGGTTTTGGATTTAGATGTGGTTTTTTAGGACTTTTACATATGGAAATAATTGAAGAGAGAATTGAAAGAGAATTTGGAATAGATTTAATTGCCACATCACCATCAGTTATATATGATGTAGAACTTACTGATAAAACACATCTAATGATTGATAGCCCAGTTAATATGCCAGATAAAGTTAAAATAAATGATGTTAAAGAACCTTATATAAAAACAAATATTATAGTTCCGAGTGAGTATATAGGACCTATTATGGAACTTTGTCAAAATAAAAGGGGAAATTATTTAAATATTGAATATCTAGATACTTCTAGAGTTAATATTCACTATGAAATACCTTTATCGGAGATTGTATATGATTTTTTTGATAAATTAAAATCTTCAACAAAGGGATATGCCTCATTTGATTATGAATTAATAGGATATAAAAGTAGTGACTTAGTAAAAATGGATATTTTATTAAATGGAAAAGTTGTAGATGCATTAAGTATTATTGTTCATAAAGATTTTGCTTATAATAGAGGAAAAGCTATTGTAAATAATTTGAAAAATTTAATTCCAAGACAACAATTTGAAGTGCCAATACAAGCTGCTATAGGAGCTAAAATTATAGCAAGAGAAACAATAAAAGCTGTTCGTAAGAATGTATTAGCTAAATGTTATGGTGGGGATGTATCTCGAAAAAGAAAACTTTTAGAAAAACAAAAAGAAGGTAAAAAAAGAATGAAAATGGTTGGTAATGTAGAGGTACCACAAGAAGCCTTTTTATCAGTTCTTAGAATGGATGAAAAATAAAAATTAATTTAATTAATTAAAAATACAAATAAAAATAATATATACAAATAAAAAAATTTGTTGTATAATAAATTTAATTATTTGTTTGAAAGAGTAATTATACTTACTTTATTAGAGAAAATGTGGTTGGTGAAAACATTTAAAGTAAAATAATGAAAGACATCAAATGTTAAATAAATCGTATTTCTGCGTTAAAGAATAGAGTGTGTAGATAAATCTATGAATTAAGGTGGTACCGCGGGTAATACTCGTCCTTAACTCTTAGATTTTTTTTGTATTCAGGAGGTTATTATGGAAGAAAAATATTATGGTATTTTAATGAATCGAGTTACTATTGATGATGGGGTATATGTTTATATACCTGATTATATTGTTTCAGGTGGTATTACTACAATTGATTTTTCAGACGAATATGATGAAGAAATATATGGTGATTTTAGTCAAACAATATTTGTAGATGAAATGGGTAATCAATATTTATTAACTAATGATATAGATACATTACAAGAGGGTAATAAATCAGTTTGTTTTCCAATTAGTGAAAAGGAATTACAAGAAGCTTATTCTGGTTTGTCATTGGAAGAGGCTAAAGGTGAATATCTTGAGAGTGCTATGGGAAGACTTCATGTTGGTATTTTATTAATAGAAGATGAAGAGAATAAAATTAATATCTTCTCATTAGAACTAAGTAATTTTGCTAATATTATTAATCAAAAAAAAGAACAAGTTAATAATTTTGATAATAATTATGATACAAATTATAGTGATAAAGTATTTATGTCAATTGATAAATTAAAAGAAATAATTAATTTAAATGATTTAGATAAAATGAAAATGGAATTAAATAATATATATTCTTCGTATTTAGAAATTATAAATCATTTTGAAGGTGATTTTGATAATAGTATTGATGGTGAATATGTAAAAAACTTATTTAATGCTTGTAAAGAACATATTTGTAGTATAAATAATATTGAAGATATGAAAAATACAATTACTAAAATACAAGAAATTTATATTGAGATGTCTATTTTGTTAGATGAAAAAAATATAGATAAAAAAGGTGCTATACAAGTTCTTAATTATTTTGAAGAATTTATAAGTGAATATGATAAGCTATTAAAATTAGATGATATTAATGATATTAAAGGTGAAATTCTAAAAATATATGAAAAAGAAGAAAAAGAAATTAATAAAATAGCTACTTATTATGATGATTTAAATATTAAAAAAGATAATGATATCTTAGAAAAAGAAACTATAGATAAAAGTACAGATAAAAATAATATATTAAATGTTAAAGAAATGAAAGAATATATGGATAGTAAAATTATTGGTCAAGAAGAAGCAAAAAAAGATGTTATATCGGCTATTTTTATGAATTCATTAATAGATGATGTTAGGTCTAAAAATTCAGTTCTTTTAGTTGGGCCAACTGGTAGTGGAAAAACTTTAATAGCTGAGGTTTTAAGTGAGTATTTGAATAAACAAATTGAAATAATTGATACAACCCAACTTACAAAACCAGGATATGTAGGGGCTAATTTGGAAGATTTCTTGGAAAGATTACTTTCTAAGACTAAGGGTAATTTAAAGGAAGCTGAACAATCTATAGTTGTATTTGATGAGATAGATAAAAAAGGATCTTCTAATGATGATGAAGTAAGTGGCAAAGGAGTTTTAAATACTTTGTTACCTTTTATTCAAGGAACAACATATGATATAAAATACAATAATAGAGTTTTTAATTTTGATACTTCGAAATTAACTATTTTTGCTACTGGTTCATTCGCTGAACTTTTAAGAATTAAAAATTTGGATGATAAAAATAGTATTGGATTTGGAGTAGTTAAGAATATATCAAATGAAGATATTAAATATCCTAAACTTGAAACAGAAGATTTTGTAAAATATGGAAATTTGCCTGCTGAATTAGTTGGAAGATTTTCTACTATTACACAACTTTCAGGACATACGAAAGAATCACTTAGAAAGATATTAGTTGATTCTGATATAAGTGCTTTGAAGCTAGAAAAAGAAAAATTAGAAAAATTAAATATTGAATTGAAATATAATGAAGATTATTTAGATAATATAGTAAATGAAGCTTTAAAACTTAAAACAGGAGCTAGATCACTTAAAGCAACAGTTGAAAAATCTGTTAAAATTGCTAGATGGGAAGTTATTCAAAATTTTAATGATTATAAGACTATTATTTTAAATGGTAATACAGTATATGATAATTATGATGTTGATTTAGTTGACATAAATGATAATATAATTAATTTAAAAGGTAAAACAAAAGTTTTGAGAAAGGGTTGATAAAATGCAAAAACCAAAAGGAACATATGATTTATATGGTAATGATGGAAAACAAGTAAAAGAAATAGAAAAATTAATTAATGCTCTAATGGAACAATATAATTATGAATATATTAGAACACCGCATTTTGAAGCTAGTGAATTATTTCATAGAGGAGTAGGAGAAACAACAGACATTGTATCAAAAGAGACATATGATTTTAAAGATCGTGGGGATAGGCTTATGACTTTGAGACCAGAAGGTACTGCTGGTGTTGTTAGAAGCTATGTAGAGAATAAAATGTACGGTGAATTTAGTCCTAGAAAGCTTTGGTATTATGGCCCAATGTATCGTTATGAAAGACCTCAATCTGGAAGATTTAGAGAATTTTATCAATTTGGTATTGAGGTTTTTGGAGCTGATTCTGCCTTAATGGATGCAGAAGTTATTAGTATTCCTGTTAATTTATACCGTTTATTAGGTTTAAAAGATATTAAAGTTAATATAAATACATTAGGTGATGTAGATGTTAGACTTAAATATAAAGAAGCTTTAATGGATTATTTTAGACCTCACTTAGGTGAGTTATGTAGTGATTGTAAAGAAAGATTTAATAAAAATCCTTTGCGTATTTTAGATTGTAAAGTTGACCATAATTTAGATATTATGAAAAATGCACCTATTATAACTGATTACTTAAATGAAGAAAGTAAAAAACATTATGAAGAATTAAAAAAAAGTTTGGATATGTTAAAAATAGATTATGTTGAAAATCCAAAATTAGTTAGAGGACTTGATTATTATACACATACTGTTTTTGAAGTTGAAGCAAATGTTGAAGGATTTGGTTCACAAAATGTTTTATGTGGTGGTGGAAGATATGACTTTTTAGTTAAACAATTAGGAGGACCAAATACTCCTGCTGTTGGATTTGCTATGGGAATGGAAAGATTAATTGAAGCGTTAAAATATGAAAATATAAATTTAGTTAATGATGATAATATTGATATATATGTTATTCCAATAGATACAAAAGAATATTCTCTAGCGCTTACAAATGATCTTCGTATGAATGGTTTTAGAACAGAAATGGATTATATGAATCGTAAACTGGATAAAAATTTTAAACAAGCCGATCGTTTAGGAAGTAAATTAATTATTATAGTAGGTGAAGAAGAAGTTAATACTAATATTTTAACTATTAAAGATAATCATACTAAAGAATCTTATAAAGTTAAATTAGAAGATGTAATAGATTTTTTAGATGAAAAATTAAATGAAGAATGTGAGTGTGGTTGTAATCATGAAGATTAATGAATTAAAAAAACATTTTGATGAAGAAATAGAAATTAGTGGTTTTGTTGATAGCGTAAGGAATTTACAATGGGTTCAATTTATAGTTGTTAGAGATGGTACAGAAAAAGTTCAAGTTACTATTGAAAAAAGTGAAGAGAAAAATAAAGATTTAGTTACTTTAGTAAACGATTTAAAAGAAGAATCAACAGTTAAAATAAAAGGTATAATTAAAGAAAATGAAAAAGTAAAATTAAATGGGATGGAAATTATTCCAACCGATATAATTGTTACAAGTAAGAGTGATTTAGAACTTCCTTTTAATTATAAAAATTTAGAAGGTGTTAATTTAGACACTAGATTAGATTATCGTTTTATTGATTTAAGAAATGAGAAAAATAATTTTATTTTTAAAGTTCAAAGTACGTTAATAAAATATATGAGGGAATATCTTTATAACAATAATTTTATAGAAATTCATACACCTAAACTAATTGGTACAGCAAGTGAGTCTGGTAGTGAAGTTTTTGAAGTTAAATATTTTAATAATAAAGCTTATTTAGCTCAATCTCCACAATTTTATAAACAAATGGCCATGGCTAGTGGACTTGATAGAATTTTTGAAGTAGCGCCTTGTTTTAGAGCCGAAAATTCAAATACTAATAGACATGCTACTGAGTTTACATCATTTGATGTAGAATTTAGTTATATAGATTCATATGATGATGTAATGAATTTGGAAGCTAATATGTTAACGTATGGTCTTTCTAAATTAAAAGAAGAATTAGGAGAAAAAATAAAAGAAGTATATGGAATAGATATTGTAGTTCCATCTTTACCTTTCCCTAAAATGACATTAAAAGAAATATATAAGGAATTAGAAGAAAGATATGGGTATGTTACTGATGAAGTTAATGATTTAACAACAGAAGCAGAAAAACTTGTATTTAAGTTAGCAAAAGATAAATTTAATCATGAATTTATGTTTGTTACTGATTTTCCAGCTGAAAAAAGAGCTTTCTATCATATGAGAGATGAGAATGGCATCTTACAAGGATATGATTTGATTTGGCGTGGTGTTGAAATTACAACTGGAGCTCAAAGAGAACATAGATATGAAGAAATAGTTAAGAATGCTACTGAAAAGGGATTAAAAGATGATGTTAAATTTTATTTAGAGTTCTTTAAATATGGTTGCCCTCCACATGGTGGATTTGCAGTTGGTGTAGATAGGCTAACAATGTTACTTTTAGATATTCAATCAGTAAAAGAAACAGAATTCTTATTTAGAGGTCCTAATAGATTAAATCCATAAAAACAAATTTTTAAGATTTGTTTTTTTTTAAGTAATTTATGTAAATCATTAGTTTACATAAATTATTTGTTATGTTAAAATGTATATAGATTAAAAATATAGGAATAATAAGTAGAGAGTGTGATTATATGAATAAAAAATTAATAATAGGAATAATAATAGGTGGAGTTATATTTGGAAGTATTGGAGTATATGCGGGAAGTAACATGTATGCAAGTGATGTATCAGTAACTGCTCCAACAGGATCTAACTTAGGAAGTAATGCAACCCTTCAAAATGCTTTAGATGATTTATATAGTATAGCTGCTAATAATGATGAAATAGAAAAGAGATTAACAGCATTAGAAAATAATACTTTAACATTAGATAAAATGTATCCAGTAGGAAGTATTTATATATCAACAGATATAACAAGTGCGTCTGGTGTAGCAGCTAAATTTGGTGGAACATGGGAAGCTTATGGAAGTGGTAGAACACTTATAAGTTCAGGAAGTAATGGTGTAACAAATTATACAGCAGGATCAATGGGTGGAAGCTCAACAACAGCATTAGCAATAGGTAATTTACCAAACCATATCCATACATATACACCAAGTGGAAATGTAGCAAGTTCTATTGATAATGGAGGTTATGCTATGACTATTTTTGCTAATTCAAATTATAGTGGATATGGATCAGGTGGTTATGGTTTTGTAAGTTCGACAAATTCTTGGTGGTCTAATGTAAATAAACATTATGGTGTTATATCTAGTAAATTTAATGGTAATGCAGGAACAACAACCTCTTGTCAAAATTGTAGTGGAGCAGCTTTTTCAGTCCAAAATCCATATATAGTTGTTTATATGTATAAAAGGGTTAAATAAGTTAATAAAAAATATTGATATATTCATCAATATTTTTTTTAGTTTTTATAATTTAAATTGTCACTAGAAATATTTAAAATTAAACCAATCATAACCATATAGCTAATCAAACTAGAACCTCCATAACTTATAAAAGGTAGTGTAATACCAGTAATTGGTACTAAACCAAAAGTCATTCCAATATTTTGAAATTGTTGATATATAAGCATTCCAACAATTCCAACAATAACATACTTATCAATATTTCTTTTACAATTTTTAGCTGTTTTAATTAATACAATATCAAAATATAAAATAATTAAAAGTAGAAAAATACATCCTGCAAAACCAAATGTGCTAGCAAATACTGAAAAAATAAAATCAGTTTGTGGTTCTGGAAAATAGATAGGCAAATTAAAACCATGACCTATAAAACCAGCTGATCCAATAGATATTAAACTATTTTCGAGTTGATATCCTGCTTTATTAGACCAATCAAGTAGACGATTAATTCTAAGAAAAAAACTATTACCAAATATATCAATAAATAAATTTTGATTAAAAAAATATATTCCAAGTATTAGACTCAAAAAAATACCTATAAAAATAAATAATAAAATAAACCAACGATATCTTATACCAGATATAAAAAGCATAATTAAAGTTATTAAAAAATAGATAAGTACAACTCCTGTATCAGGTTCTAAGAAAGTTAAAATACTAGGTAATAACAAAACACCAACAATTTTTAATAAAAAAATAAATTCTTCTTTTATTGTTGGAGTTGAATATTTAATTTTATATTCATCAATCATTTTTGCTATTAAGATAATTAAAATAATTTTCATAAATTCACTTGGTTGAATAGTTCCAATGCCATTAATTTTAAACCAACATTTGGCTTCATTGATAGGTTCAGCAATAAAAAGTAAAAGAAGAAGTAAAAAATTTCCAATACCATATAAAAACCATATATATTTATATACACTATCATTTTTAAATTTAATAATTAAAAATGAAAAAACACCACCAATTAAATACCAAACAATTTGTTTAATATAATAATAATTGGTATCAAGTAACATATTTTCAGCATTATAAATTGATACAACACTAATAATAATAAAAATAATAATTGTTATTACAATTTTTTTATCTAAAGTAAATTTCATATAACCACCAATTAAATATTACAACTCTAATTTTTTTAAAACAATAAAATCAACATAACTAGACAAAAAAAACAGGAATTCCTGTTTATAACATTTGATAATTAGAACTATTATAATTATTAGAATTATTAAGCATATTTTCAATATTAGATATTCTTTTTTCTAAATTATTAATTCTTTGCTCTATATCACTTGAATTACATCCGGCATTTTGATAACTAGGATAGTTAAAAAAAGGCATAGGTCCAATTCCTTGGTATGGGGGATATATAGGATATGGAACAGCAACATTTCTATCTTTTTTCAAGATTTATCACTCCTATCTAATATAAATATATGCGAAATACCTAAAAATGTGTTATGATAATAACTAAGGTAAGTGATAAAAATGCAAAAACAAGATATACTAAATAAATTAGAAAAGTTTTCTTTAAATAAAAATGAATTTATTGTTATAGGCGATGCTAGTTTAGTTCTTCAAGATTTTATAGATGAGGCGAGTTGTATAGAGTTGTCATGTTCAAAAGAAGTTTATAATAATTTAAATTTAGAAGAAAAATTAGGTACTTTTAATACACCTATAAAATATGTTCAAGAAATAGAAGTTGGATATAATCTGTATGATTTAAATAGAACTATTATGATAGATAGTTATAACTGTATGGATTTATCATATTGTCTAGAAGTAAAAAAGAAACTAAATAGAAAAAAAGATAATAAAATAATAGAAAAATTAGATTTATATTTATGTTTAAAAGATAATAAAAGATATGAAAAAGAACTATATAATCAAGGAATAACTTTAATAGGTGGTGTTGATGAAGTAGGAAGAGGGCCTCTTATTGGGCCTGTTGTAGCTTCATGTGTTGTCCTACCAAAAGACTTTGCTTTAGAAGGCCTTACAGATTCTAAAAAATTAAGTGAAAAAAAAAGAGATTTATTTTATGAATATATAATTAATAACTGCATAGCTTATGGAATAGGTATTATAGATCCTGATATAATTGATAAAGTTAATATTTATGAGGCCTCTAAACTTGCAATGTTAGAAGCAATAAGACAAGTTAGAGAAAAAATAAACTTAGAATATGTTTTAACGGATGCTATGAATTTAGATTTGGATATAGAAAATAAAGCTATCATAAAAGGTGATATAAAAAGTATTACTATATCTGCTGCTAGTGTTGTAGCAAAAGTTACAAGAGATAGAATGATGTATGAATTAGATTTAAAATATCCTGAATATGGATTTAAAAATCATAAAGGGTATCCAACTAAAAAGCATATCGAAGCTATTAATAAATATGGTTTAATAGAAGGTTATAGAAAGACATATGGGCCAGTTAAAGAAGTATTAGAAAGGATGAATTAAATGGAAGTTAGAAATATAAAAGTCGGGTATTTAGAAACAAATTGCTATATATTAAGTAATAATAAAGAATGTATAATTATAGACCCAGGGGATCAATTTTATTCTATAGATGAACAAATAAAAGATAATAAGTTAATAGGAGTTTTGATAACTCATCGTCATCCTGATCATATAGGAGCACTAGAAAAGATTATAAATACATATCATGTTAATGTATATGATAAAAGTAATTTAAAAGAACAAGAATATAGACTAGGTAGTTTTGTTTTTGATGTTATCTATACACCAGGTCATACAAGTGATTCAGTATCTTATTATTTTAAAGATTATAACTTCATGTTTACAGGAGACTTTCTATTTAAAAATTCTATTGGTAGAACGGATATGCCAACTGGAAATACTCTTGAAATGAAACAAAGTATAGCTAAAATAAAAGAGTATAGTAGTCGAATTAAAATTTATCCAGGACATGGAGAAATAACTAATTTAGGTATTGAAAAAGATAATAATCCTTTTTTAAGATAGTTGCAATTTGTCTAGAATGTGTGTTATACTATCTTTGTTTAAAGCTTTGATGAAGGAGTAGTAATAAAATTAATTATTTAAAGAGAGTTAGTGGTTGGTGTGAACTAATAATAATATTTTATGAATTCACCTTTGGAGCGATATTAATAGTATACGGTAACGCGTTATAGTTTTCGAGGTAAGTTAACTTACAAATTAAGGTGGTACCACGTATAATCACGTCCTTATATAGGATGTGATTTTTTTTAGGAGGAAATTATGAAAGAGAATATAGAAAAAATGAAAACTTTAAAAGAAGAAATAATCTCTTCTTTAAATGATAGTTCTAATTTAAAAGAACTAAATGAAATAAAAGTTAATTATTTAAGTAAAAAAGGACCAGTTGCAGCCTTATCTAATGTTATGAAAACATTAGATATTGAAGAAAAAAAAGAATTTGGGAAAATATTAAATGAATTTAAATGTGAAATAAATAATTTGTTTGAAGATAAAAAAAACAAATTAGAAACAGAAGAACTAAATAAAAAATTAGAAAGTGAAAAAATAGATATAACTTTACCTGCAACTAAAATAAATGTTGGAAGTCCTAACATTTTAGAAAAATTAGTTGAGGATATAGAAGAATTATTAATATCTATGGGATATGATGTAGTAGATGGACCAGAGCTTGAAAAAGATTTATATAACTTTGATATGTTAAATCTTCCAAAAGGACATCCAGCAAGAGATGCACAAGATACATTTTATGTAAAGGGAGATGAACTTTTACTTAGAAGTCAAACATCACCAGTTCAAGTTAGAACAATGTTAGAAGGAAAAGGAGAAAAACCAATTCGTGTTATTTGTCCAGGTAAAACATATAGACGTGATGATGATGATGCAACTCATTCTCATCAATTTATGCAAATAGAAGGGTTAGTAGTAGATAAAGAAATTTCTTTATCCGACTTAAAAGGAACTATTGACTTGATTGTAAAAAAATTATTTGGTGATTCTTGTGAAACAAGATTTAGACCAAGTTATTATCCTTTTACAGAACCTTCTGTTGAAGTGGATATAAGTTGTTTTAATTGCCATGGACAAGGGTGTAATATATGTAAAAAAACAGGATGGATAACTGTTGCAGGTGCTGGAATAGTTCATCCAGAAGTGTTAAGAAAATGTGGTTATGACCCAAAAATTTGGACAGGATTTGCTTTTGGTTTTGGAGCTGAAAGACTTTCAATGCTTAAATATGGTATCAATGATATAAGAACCTTTTATACAACAGATTTAAGAGAAAATAAAATATTTGATAGAAAGGATGTAGATTAATATGATTAGTTTAGAGTGGGTAGGAGATTATATTGATATAAGTGATCAAGATTTAAAAGAACTTGCTGTTAAGATTACAACAGCAGGAATTAATGTTGAAAAAGTTATAACTAATCATATTGATAATTTAGTTATTGGAAAAGTAGTTAAATGTGATATGCACCCAGATAGTGATCACTTACATATTGTAGAAGTAGATGTTAAAGATAAAATAATCCAAATTGTTTGTGGAGCTAGTAATGTAAGAGAAAATCTTAAAGTTATAGTAGCGCTTCCAGGAGCTATTTTACCTGGTAATTTTGAGATAAAAAAAGGATGTATTCGTGGGGTTGAATCAAATGGAATGATATGTGCTTTATTTGAACTTGGATTAGAAGAAAAAACAGAAGAAAATTATAATAAAGGAATTTGTGAATTAAGTGATGATGCTCCTGTTGGGGAAGACCCAATCAAATATTTAAATTTAGATTCAACATTATATGAACTAGATATTCATAAACATCGTAATAATGATTGTTATTATCATATAGGATTTGCTTATGAAATTGCAGCTATTTTAAATCGTAAAGTAACACTTCCAAATCAAGATATTAACGAAATAGAAGATAATATAAATAAATATTTTAATTTAGAAGTAGATACGGATAAATGTCCTTACTATTTAGCGCGTATGGCAACTGATATTGAAATAAAAGAGTCTCCTGAGTTTATCAAAAAAAGATTAATAGAAGCTGGTATGCGACCAATTAATAATGTTGTAGATATAAGTAATTATGTTATGCTTGAATATGGTCAACCAATGCATTTCTTTGATAAAGATAAAGTAGGAAATAAGATAGTTGTTAGAGATGCATTTAAGGATGAAGAAATTGTAACTCTAGATGGTAAAAATAGGATTTTAAAAGAAAGTGATGTTGTTATTACAGATGGAGTTAAACCTATTTGTATAGCGGGTGTTATGGGAGGAGAAAATAGTGAAGTTGATTTAAATACTAAAAATATTTTAATTGAGAGTGCTATCTTTGATCCTATTAGTATTAGATATACATCAAATAACTTAAATTTAAAAAGTGAAGCTTCTATTAGATATGGTAAAGGATTAAACTATGAATATACGGAAAATGCTATTAATAGAGCTTGTCATTTGCTTGAAAAATATGCTAATGCTAAAATATTAAAAGGAATTATCAAACATGATAAATTAGAAAAAAAAGAAAAAATAGTTGAATTTAAAAGTGAAGATATAAATAAAATGCTAGGTATAACAATTAGTGAAGATGATATGAAAATAGAACTAGAAAGATTAGGATTTAATTATAATTTTGATAATTCTATATTTAAAGTAGTTATTCCAAATCGTAGATTAGATATTGACCCAAATATTAATGATATAGCAGAAGAAATAGGAAGACTTTATGGATATCATAATTTAGTTTCGACACTTCCAAAATTAGAAATTAAAAAAGGAAGTTACTCAGAAGATGTTAAATATCGTAAGATTATTTCAAAAAGACTTAGATCACTTGGACTTAATGAAAGTAAAACATATACATTAGTTTCAAAAGAAATGGATGAAATGTTTGATTATGATTTAATGGAATCAATTTCGCTACCTAATCCAATGAGCCTAGATAAATCAGTTATTAGAACATCAATATTACCTTCATTACTAAACGTATATGAATATAATAAAGCTCATAAAGTAAAAGATATTTTCCTTTATGAAATTAGTAAAACTTATGATGAAAACTATAATGAAAATACTAAACTTGCTATTTTGATGAAAGGTAATTATATTATAAATAATTGGAATCAAAATAAAATAGAAACTAACTTTTATTTAATAAAAGGCGTTTTAGAAAATTTGTTAGATTATTTAGGTTTTAAAAATAGATATGATTTAAAAGCGGATATTATTAAATCATTACATCCAGGTATAAGTGCTAGAATAATGTTAGATAGAGAAGATATTGGTATTATAGGTAAAATTCATCCTAAAATAAATAAAGATGATATTTATGTTTTAGAAATAAGTTTATCTAAATTAATTTCTAAAAAAATAAAACCAATTAAATTTAAAGAAGCACCTAAATATCCTTGTATTAATAAAGATGTGGCTTTTATTGTAAAAAAGGATATGGATTCTAAGACCTTAATGACTCAAATAAAAAAATCTTGTGGAAGACTTTTAACTGATATAGATGTTTTTGATGTTTATGTTGGAGACAATGTTTTAGAAGATGAAAAATCAGTAGCTTTCTCATTAACTTTTAGAGATGATAATAGAACTCTTAATGATGAAGAGGTTACAGAAGTGTTTGAAAAAATGATTAAAGAAGTTGAAAATAAATTGGATGCTAAACTAAGAAACAAATAGGAAAATAACCTATTTGTTTTTATTAAAATTACTAAAAAATTATTGATAAAATAAAGTATTCATGTTATACTTTTATTAGTATAGAAATAGGAGAATATGATATGGATAAGGAAATTATTAAAGTTAAAAATCAAAATGGTGAAGTTGTTAATGCTGAGGTTGTATTAGCTTTTGAATATAATAATAAAAGATTCGTTATTTATACATTTAATGAAGAAGATGAAAATGGAATGATTATTCTTCATGCATCGCTTTTAGATGATAGCAAAGAAGATGCAACATTCGAGAAAATATCACCAGAAGATTGGTCAGTAGTAAAAGATATTATGAATGATATTGTAAAAGAATGGAAGGAGCAATAATATGAAAAATGTTATCGAAAAATTAAAAACAAAAGGGGCAACTTTATTTAAAGTAAGAGATCAAGTTTCTGATAAAACCATTCTTCAAAATGATTCTAATAAAAGTAAAGCTAAAAAAAGTATTGTTGAAAAAATTAAAAAATTTTATTATTTATATTTATATGAAAAGATTAATAAATTTGGTGATGATCAAGAATATAAGGATGTATTAAACGAATATAAAGATGATTTAAATTCTGAAATAGATAATTTAAATGAAGAAAAACAAAAAAATGAAGAAAATGCTTCATTACAAATAGCAGATATTTTAGAAAATAATGACATTAACTTATCAACATCTAAAAAAATAAAATCAATAAGTGAAGAAAGCGATAATCAAGTTGCTAAGATAGATGAAAAAATAGAAAAAAACAATGATAAAATTAATTCTATTAATGAAAAAATAAATAACTTAGATGAAAATGTTGTAAATGGTGAAATAGAAAAAGCTACTCAAAGTATTGCTGATAGTATAGCAGATGGTGCCATGACAAAAGAGAATACTAATTTAGAACAAAATGAAAAAAATATAAATAGTGAAATAGAAAGTAGTATTACACCAAAAGAAGAATCTAAGTTACAAAAACCAGAACAGTCTGTAAAACCAGAAGGTAAAAATATAAATGATTCCTTATTAGAAATTAGTAATTTAATGAAACTTGATATTGATCGTTATATTAATGAAGCAATAGAAAAAACTAGGGAAGAAATTACAAGTTATTATGAGAATACAGTTTTAAAAAAATATAAAGATGAAACAATAAAAATGGTTAAAGCTGCTAAAATTCAAATTAATAATGTAACAAAAGAAAGAGACGCTGCTAGAATTGAAGCTGAACAATATAAATCAGGTTATGATAGTGAGCGTGAAAAAAATAATCAAAAAGAAGAAGAGATAAAAGATAAAAATAATCAAATTGAAAACTTAAGTGTTGAAAATGAAGAACTTAAAAAACAATTAGAAGCTTTAACTAAACAAAATGAAGAATTGACTTTGATTAATCATAATTATCAAGTAACTGTTTCTACCATATTAAGTCAAGGTATGTCTAATGATAATGTAGAACAAAATGAACAAGAACCTGTTCAAAAAATTAGATAGTTAAACTATCTTTTTTTGTTGTATAAACTATTTATAAGTAGTATAATTTAAGTAGGTGATAGTATGTTTTATTTTTGGTTATTTATAATAATTATTTTAACCATAATTGAAGCTATGACTATTAATTTAGTTTCAATATGGTTTATAGCTAGTGCATTAGTTTCTTTGATTTTATCTTTTTTGATTGATAATTTTTTAATTCAGTTTAGTGTTTTTGTTATTTTAGGAATCATTCTTTTATTTACAACTAGAGATATTTTAAAAAAGTTCTTTAATGAAAAAAAGGAAGCTACTAATTTAGATAGAATTATTGGTATGGAAGGAGTTGTTATAGAAGATATTCTAAAAAATAAAAATGGTGCTGTCAAAGTTGATGGTAAAGTTTGGACAGCATATGCTAATAAGAATATAAAAAAAGATGCAATCGTTAAAATTAAAAAAATTA
This sequence comes from uncultured Bacilli bacterium, assembly GCA_934155005.1. Classification (GTDB taxonomy): domain Bacteria; phylum Bacillota_I; class Bacilli_A; order RF39; family UBA660; genus CAJOJO01. The sequence continues at coordinate 23,478 of CAKPGR010000014.1, forward strand.
ATGGAGCTAAAATAGAAGTGGAGGAAATGTAGAATGGAAGTATTTATTATTTTATTGATTTTAGTTGGTATTTTAGTTTTACCAAATGTAAAGGTAGTACCACAAGCGAAAGCTTATGTAATTGAGAGAATTGGATCTTATCATGAAACTTGGAAAAATGGATTACACATTAAAATACCATTTATAGATCGTATTTCAAATAGTGTAACTTTAAAAGAAATTGTAAAAGATTTCGCACCACAACCAGTTATTACGAAGGATAATGTTACTATGCAAATTGATACAGTTGTTTATTATCAAATAACTGATCCAAAATTATATACTTATGGTGTTGAAAATCCAATTAATGCAATCGAAAATTTAACAGCAACAACTCTTCGTAATTTGATAGGAGAACTTGAATTAGATCAAACATTAACATCAAGAGACATCATTAACTCTAAAATGCGAGCAATATTAGATGAGGCAACAGATCCTTGGGGAATAAAAGTAAACAGAGTTGAAGTTAAAAATATTATTCCACCAAGAGATATTCAAGAGGCTATGGAAAAACAAATGCGTGCTGAACGTGAAAGACGTGAAAAAATTCTTCAAGCTGAAGGTGAAAAAAAATCTAGTATTTTAATTGCCGAAGGTGAAAAAGAAAGTGCGATATTAAGAGCAGAAGCAAAGAAAGAATCGCAAATTAAAATTGCTGAGGGTGAAGCAGAAGCAATGATTAAGTTAAAGGAAGCAGAAGCAAATGGAATTAAATTATTGAAAGAAGCAAAGGCTGATAATGCTGTATTAACTTTAAAAGGATTAGAAGCATTATCCGATTTATCAAATGGTCAATCAACTAAAATAATTGTTCCATCAGATTTACAAAATATAGCTACAATTGGAACTACTATTAAAGAAATAATGAAGAATAATGAAAAATAATTTAAAAGAAATTTTAAATATACTAAAATGGCCAATCTTATTTTGGATTGGTCAATTTTTAATATTATTAATAGTAGAATTTTTTTATTCTTTTTTTGCTGATGTAAATAATTTTAATAATTTTATAAATAAAAACTCTTATATTTTATCTATTTTATATTTAATTATAATTTTACCTATATTAAAAAAATATTATAAAGAAGAAAATAAAATAAATTATAATACATGTTTAAAAGTAATTTTATTAGCTTTTATTTTATCTTTAACATTTAATATATTGATTGTTTTAATAAAAATATATCTAAATATTAAAATGGTATTTAATCCTAATGTTTATATTTTAATTAATACTATCATTATAGGACCTATATTAGAAGAATATTTATTTAGAGGAATAGTCTTTAATAAATTTAAAAATATTGTAAATGAAGATAAAGCTTGTTTATTTACAAGTATTATATTTGGATTAATACATTTAAATATTATTAGTATTATTTATACATTTATTATGGGATTTATAATGAATAAAATATATATTAAATATAAAAGCATTACATATTCAATATGTTTTCATATAACAATTAACTTTGTAGCATCATTAATAATACCAATAGTAGTAAATATGTCTATATAAATTTCTTAACCAAAGTGTAAATGAGTGCTTGAAAAAAGATGGTTAATTTGTTAGAATAAGTATGTAAAACAAATAATAATATTGACTTGGAATAGTCGGTGGAGAATGGGAAAAACATTCTCATTTTTATTAGGAAGGAATGATAGAATGAATAAAAAAGGGTTTACACTAATAGAGCTTTTAGCTGTAATAGTAATATTAGCAATAATTGCATTAATCGCAACACCAACAATATTAGGAGTAATAGAAAAAGCTAAGAAAGGAGCAGCAGAGTCATCCGCACTAGGCTATATAGATGCTGTAGAAAAACAAGTAATGATAAATGAAATGGATAATACAGCAACAAAGATAAAAGATAAAACATATTCTACTTCAGATTTAAAGACACTAGGAGTAACAGTAAAAGGAGACGAACCAAGTGAAGGATCTG
>CAKPGR010000015.1 GCA_934155005.1 uncultured Bacilli bacterium
CAGATCCTTCACTTGGTTCGTCTCCTTTTACTGTTACTCCTAGTGTCTTTAAATCTGAAGTAGAATATGTTTTATCTATTATCTTTGTTGCTGTATTATCCATTTCATTTATCATTACTTGTTTTTCTACAGCATCTATATAACCTAAAGCTGATGACTCTGCTGCTCCTTTCTTAGCTTTTTCTATTACTCCTAATATTGTTGGTGTTGCGATTAATGCGATTATTGCTAGTATTACTATTACAGCTAGTAGTTCTATTAAAGTAAAACCTTTTTTATTCATTCTACCATTCCTTTCTAATAAAAATGAGAATGTTTTTCCCATTCTCCACCGACTATTCCAAGTCAATATTATTATTTGTTTTACATACTTATTCTATCAAATTAATTTATTTTTTTCAAGTCTTTTATTTTATTTAAAATAACAAAAAAAATTGGTATATAGCCAATTTTTTAAAAAGTATCAACATTAATTTTTACTTTTTTCTCGTTATTAACTAAAGCCACAGTTTGAACTAATGTTCTAATAGAATTGATAGTATTACCACCCTTCCCAATAACCATAGCCATGTCATCACTACTAACTAAAACTTGAATTGTAACAAAATCTTCATCATCTAATTGCTTAACCGTAACTAAATCCTTATTTTTAACAATTCCTTTAACTAGATATTCGGTAAATGCTACTGATTTCATAACTATTTACCTTCTTTTTTAGTCATTTTAGATTCATGATATTTCTTCATAACACCTTTTTTGCTAAGTAAATCTCTAACTGTATCAGTTGGAATAGCTCCATTATTTAACCATTTTAAAGCTATTTCTTCATTTACTTTAATTTCTGCTGGTTCTACAACTGGATTATAAGTCCCAACTAATTCGATGAATTTTCCATCTCTTTTAGTTCTTGAATCAGCAGCAACTATACGATAAAATGGTTTTCTTTTTGAACCCATTCTTTTAAGTCTTAATTTAACTGCCATAATATCCCTCCATCTCTTGTTACAATTCTACCATAACCAAACCACTCTGTCAACTATTTTTGGTTAACATCGTCGATATAATTTTCATTTACATTTTTATCAATATCTTCTAATACCTCATCACTAACTTCTTCATCTAAATCATCCCATGGATCTTCATCATCTTCAGTTGCTATTTTAAATTTTGTTTCTCCTACTATTTCAACACCCATTTCTTTTTCAATATCAAAACTGATATTTCCTTCATCATCTATTTCAACATGTGTACAACTTGGTTGTTTTAAAGTACGAACAATAATATCTGTATCACTAGTTAAATCTACATCATTTTTAGTTTTAACATTAAATGTATCATTATAATCTATTTTTTTATTGACAACTGTTGTTTTACTATCATTTTCATATGAATACCATATATTAACATCATATGAACCATCTACTCCAATATTTTCTCCTGATTTATATCCTTTAAATTTATGGTTTATAACCCAACACCCAAGTACTGTAGTTGGTGAATTTTCAGCTTTAATACTATAACTATTTTTAAAATACTTTTTTCCTTTACCAACTACTGCTTTTGTAACAATTTCTTTAAATCCCATACAATCACCTCTCACTTTAATCTATGCGATTACCTCAAAAAGTGTACAAAAAAAATTAGATAAACTAATTTAAATTGATATTATGACCAGTTAATAAAGAAATTAAATCAAATATATTCTTTTGTTTAAAGTTTTCTTTTGATACAATTTTATCAGCACGACTCATTACCCTACCTTCTAAGTAACTACTACGAGCAATTGAAATAACTAGTAATTTATTTTTATTTGTAGATAAATTAATTATATCCTTTTTAAACTTAGACAATCTCATAAATTTATCATAATTTTTAAGTTCTAATTTGTTGGAAGAAAAATCTTCTAAATTAGAAACTGGAAAGGGAAACATATGATGAACTATACCATCTATTATCTTAACTTCTTCTTCATTAGATTCAAATAAATTGGGATACCAAGCATTAGCATTTATAGCAGCTTCAATAGGATGTCTAAATCCATGTTTAGAAAATATTTTTTTTGTTTTAGCTTCTTTATTATTTTGCCATGGAAGTTCATATAAATCATGTAACATAGCAATTTTTAACGCTGTCTTTAAACTATAATTAGGATTATTTTTATATTTCTTAGACAAAATATAAGTAACAACTGTAACTTCTAAAATATGTTCACCTAAGGTAATATTACCATGATGAGGAAAATTATCACTCATTCTCTTTTGAAATTCTTTATGATTAAAAATATCTTTAATAATACTTATTAATTCTTTTTTTTCATCTTCATTTAAACCATACTTATCTAAAATATTATTTAAAATAATTTTATTTTCTTCCATATAAATTATCCTCTCTTATAAATTAACTTACCATCCTTATATGTATTTAAAACAATAATATCTTTTATTTTCATCTTATCTATGGTTAAAGGATTATCGCTTACAATTATTAAGTCAGCCCTTTTTCCAATAGAAATACTTCCTTTTTCATTCTCTTCATTATATTGAAAAGCAGCATTTATTGTAACGGCTTTTATTGCATCCATTACACTTATACATTCACTTTCACCAATTTTTTTACCACTTTTAGTTATTCTATTTACGGCGCACCATATGCTGTGAAACATATTAGGCTTTGTAACAGGAGTATCTTGATGAAAAGTAACAACCAAATTATTTTTAAGTGCTGTATTTGCTGGACTAATAAAGTTGCCTCTTTTTTCTCCAAAGTTTCTTAAGTGAACATCTCCCCAATAATAAGTATGTCCAATAAAAATAGATGCCATCATCCTTAATTTAGCCATTTCTTTTATTTGATCTTCTCTAACTGTTTGACAATGTATCATAACAGGTCTAAGCGTTAAATCAAAATCATCTTTTAAAGCTTCTTTATAACAATTTATAAATTGTTCACTTGCATTATCACCATTACAATGTGCTAAAATTTGTCTTTTTTCTTTTATAGCTTCTTTTATATTATTAGTAACATCTATATCCTTCATCCATGGGTATCCTATATAATCTGTTCCAACATAAGGCTCACTCATCCAAGCTGATTTTCCTTGTGGTGAACCATCTAAAATCATTTTATATCCACCTATTTTAAAAAACTTACTACTTTCTTTAAAATTTTTAGTAAATTCAATATTTTCTTCATTCATCAAAGGATATGCTACAACATCTAAAAAAAGTTTATTTTCTCTATTCATTTTTTCAAGTAAATTTATACTTTTTATATCACTAGCTCCATCTTGAACTGTTGTAATACCATAACTAGCATACATATTAAGTGCTTTAATAATATTTTCTTCTATATTAGTTGCTATGTTAGAAGATAGTTTTTTACTAATAAGCATCAAGGCACCTTCTTCTAAATAGCCACTAGCTTCACCATCTATAACACCTATTTTACCACCTGGAATTTTAGTGTCTTTATTAATACCAAGTAAATCTAACATTTTACTATTAACAACACCCATATGTCCTGATGTATTCATAATAAAGATAGGTATATTTTTAGATACTTCATCTAATTCCTTTTTAGTAGGATGAGCATTTTCCTTTAAAACATTATGATCATAACCAAATCCAAGTAAAATTTTTTTATCTTTCAAATCATTTTTTAATAAAGTTATTATATCTAAAAAACTAGTTGCTTCACTTAAATCAGTCATTGAAATAACATTTGCAGCCATCGTTATATGACTATGACTATCAATAAAAGAAGGCATTAATGTCTTACCTTTTAAATCAATCATTGTAGCGCTACTATATTTTTCTTTCATTTTAGAAAATGGTCCCATATCAATTATTTTATCTGTACAGACAACACTTTCTACTTTTTCATCTGTTAAAATATTTCCATTATAAAAAATTTTCATTTTTCCTCCCAATTATATGTTGGTTTATTAAAACATTTAAATACCTTAAATAATAATATATATATAATTATTAAAACAAATAAAATGATAAGTAATAAATATATATTAATTGCTTTTGAAACACAAGCTAATATAAGAATATAAACTGGTGTAGATAGCATCATAACTAAATTCATCATCCCAAGTTCTGTTGGTGTTGTACTTGATAAATTGGGATCAACTATTCTAACAAGCGCTATTCCGGACGATACGGTACCAGTACAAGTTCCAAAAATACCAAGTGTTCTTTCAAAATCATTTTTACCGCCTATTCTTCTACCAAAATAAAGACATGTTATGTAAGTAATTATAGCAGTTATAATAGATACAAATAAAATCAACAGCAAATACTTAGATATAATACTTATTCTAATTGACATAAATGAAGTTGCTACAACATAATCGGTAAGTAAACCTGTTATTTTACTTTGAAGTTTATTATCAATTAAATAATCAATATTCAATTTTTTCATTACAAATTTTACTATATAAGCCGCAAACAATCCATTCATAAACATCATACTACTCATAGTTGTTCCTAAAAAACTAGGTAAATAACTAAATATTTTAGAAATAAATAAAGCAATTAAATAACATATACCCATTACTGAAAAATTAAAAGTTAGTGTTTCTAAATTACCACTATAAGTTGTCTCATAACCGATAGTATCTTTTTTACTATCTTTTTTATAATAACCATTTAAAATATCTTCATTAATTATTTTTTTGTCAACTAATCCACTTTTAATACCTTTTCTTATAATAATTGAACCGCCTAAAAAAGCAACTATAAATCCGATAGCAGCAAACGTTGTTGCTATCATAATAGAATCATTATATCCATATTGTTCAAACAAAGCTCCAAATGAGGCTGCTTGTCCAGGTCCTTGATCAAAACCAAATTGAACAAGTAAAGCATATATAGCGTCATTTTTATTTAAAAATAATAAAAGTAAACAAGATAAAAAAGGTGTTAGAGCATATAAAATACACCAAATTGTTCCCATTCCAATAGAGCCTTTTGTTATTTCCTTTTTTGTATCCTTATTTTTCTGAGTACTAGTTAGACCAATTGAAATAAATGATAAAGTAAATAAAACATTTACAATATTTGATAAAGTATTTGATTCAATATTAAATGAATTAATATTTAATATTATAAATCCAATTATCCCAGCTATAACACTAGTTGGAATTAATAATTTTTTTAAAAATTTTACTTTACTTCTTAAAAGTAATCCTATTAAAATCATTAAACTTACAAAAGATAAAGCTATAATCATCTTCTCACATCCTAATCATAAATAATTTTAGCACAATTATTACTACAATAGCAAATTATTTTTTTCTAATTGATAAATCAGTTATAATTTTAGAAAATTCATATAAAATATAATTACTTTTATTAACAGCAATACCTTTTCCTAACGCTTTACCACCTATTGTAATAGCTGATATTACACCAGTTATAATAAGAATAGTTAAAAAAGGATTTAAAGAATACTTAATAGCTATTTTTGATGCAATTATAGACCCAGTACTACCAGATACAATACCACATATATCACCTACAACATCATTACAAAATGATGAAGTTTTATCAGAACTTTTCTTTAATTTAACAGCCATTTTAGCACCATGTACTTTATTTGCATTCATGGAATGAAATGATGCTTCCTTTGCTGTTGTTACCGAAACTCCAACCATATCAAAAATAACACCAATTAAAATAAATATTATAAGTATTAAAACTCCTATTAAAATATTAACATTAGGAATAATTGTTTCTGATAATAATGAAAATAGTATAGATATAAAGAACGCTGATACTGTTATTATTAATATCCATTTGTAATCAACTATTTCTTTTTTTCCTTTTCTCTTTAAATATTTTTTTATTTGTTCTTTTTTATTCATAAAAACTCCTTTTGTACATAAAAAAAGATAATTTCTTATCTATTAATTTAATGGCTATTTTTATAGTAAACTTTACGTCTTAGGTCAAGCAGGATTTCCCTCATTTCTACAATACGTTACCATAATTGCGGTTCCCCTTTAAAGAAAAGAATATATTGTCACCAAATATATGGCTTGATTACCACTGAGTACGCACTCTAATCCCATAAAAATATACACCCTAGGAGATTTCCTCGACATCAATTTATTATTAATTCTCTTTTGCAATAATAATTTCAAAAAGCAATGATAATAATATTTTGGCCAAAATACTATTGTTCTTCTTTTATCCCAAATTTTCACTCAAGACAAGCTACGCTACTCGTAAGTTGCCCCACATAGTAGGTTTAATCCTAAGTCGTCACCAGTCCATCAACAAAATGTGTATAGGCTAATAACAAGGTTAGGTCTCCACGAATAATTGGGTCGATTGCGTATGCCATTACGGTCGCCCAAAGATTCTCATTTCCAGCACTCACCCTAAACTGGGCGTATAAAGCAAGCACCAAAAGTTTCACAGATATGCTCTTTAGTGGTGTTTTATTCCCACCTTCATAATAAATTTAATGACTAGAATAATGTGCCAATAAACGATATAAATATACAATAAAATAACATCTTTGTCAAATTATTATATGCTATTTTTTCCTCTTGGATGACAATTTAGATAAACTTCTCTTAAATGTTCATTAGAAATATGAGTGTATATTTGCGTAGTAGCTAAATTCTCATGTCCTAAAAGTTCTTGAACAGTCTTTAAATCAGCACCACCTGTCAGCATATCAGTAGCAAAAGTATGCCTTAATGTATGGGGCGATATTTTATAATTTAAGCCACTTTTTTTAACTAAATTATCTATTATTTTTTCTACTCCTCTTGCTGTTAATTTATTTCCATTTTTATTCAAAAATAAATAATCCGTGCTATTTTTTATTAATTTTGATCTGCTATTTTTAAGATAATTATTTAGTTTTTCATCTAAGACGTTTCCAAATAAAACATATCTTTCTTTATTACCTTTTCCTAATATTTTAATATTCTTATCATAAAAGTTAATATCTGATATTTTAATATTTATAAGTTCACTAACACGTACTCCAGTTGAATATAAAGTTTCTAATATAGCAAAGTCTCTAACCCCTAGTGGTGTATTTAAATCAGGAGTATTTAATAACTTTTCTAAATCTTCACTATGAACTATCTTAGGCAAATTTTTATCCAATTTAGGATTTTCAATCAAAATCATTGGATTATTATCTTTCTTATGAAATTTAAAAAAACTTCTTAAAGTACTAATATTTCTTGATATTGTTTTTTTACTATAATTATTATCATATAAAAAGCTTAAATACTGCCTTATTACCTTATAATCAATATTATTAATGTCAGTTATTTTTAAATCGTTTAAATAACTCGTAAAAAGTTTCAAATCTTTACCATAATTTATAACTGTATATTTAGAATAATTCTTTTCTTCTTTTAAATATTTTAAAAACTCTATTATTTTATTAGTCACTTATACCACCATTTATATTATACAAAAAAAAGACTAATTTTTAAAGTTAGTCCTTAATATAATCACAACTTGAACATTTTATTTGATCTTTTTTCTTTGTTAACATACTACCACATTCTTTACACTTTTCTCCTGTTGGCATATCCCAATATGCTGTTTTACAAGTTGGATAATTATTACATCCATAAAATATTTTACCACGTTTACTTTTTTTCTCAACTATTTTACCATCACAATTTGGACAGTCACAAATTTCTTTTACCTTTGATTCATCAGCTTTAATATATTTACATTCTGGAAAATTAGAACAAGCTATAAATTCACCATATCTACCTTTTCTTTTTACAAGTGGATGCCCACAATTTGGACAATCTTCTCCAACTTTTTCTGGTTCTTTTTTCTCCATCTTATCAAAAGCTTCTTTTAAGGCTGGTTCAAAATCTTTATAGAATTTTTCTAATGTTTCATACCAAACTTTATTTCCATCAGCAATTTTATCTAAATCTGATTCCATATCAGCAGTATATTCAACATTTATAATATGACTAAAATATTCTTGTAATTTATCTGTTACTTCAATTCCAATTTCTGTTGGATGGAATTTTTTATCTATAACATTAACATAGCCACGATCTTTAATATTACTCATTATAGTAGCATAAGTACTAGGTCTACCAATTCCAAGTTTTTCCATGGCTTCTACTAATTTAGCTTCTGTATATCTAGCTGGTGGTTGCGTAAAATGTTGCTCTTTATTTATTTCATTTGCAACCACTATATTTGAATTATAACTTGCGAAATCTGGCAATATTTCATCTTTTGTTTTTTCATAGTCTCCGTAAACTTTCAAATATCCATCAAAAGTTATAATTTGACCTGTTGTTTTAAATTTATAATCATTATTATCTAAAATAACAGTTGTATTTTCTGTTTTTGCAGGAGCCATTAAAGAAGATAAAGCACGATAATAAATTAATCTATATAACTTGTATTCATCATCAGTTAAATATTTTTTTATAGACAAAGGATCTCTTTTAATACTTGTAGGTCTAATCGCTTCATGAGCATCTTGAACATTCTCTGTTTTTTTAGACACTTTAACAGAGCCTTTATATTCCTTACCATATTTTCCTTCTATATATTTTAATGTTTCATTAATAAAATCGGCTGAAAGACGAATTGAATCAGTACGCATATAACTTATAAGACCAACAGTTTCATCTTCAAGCTCAATTCCCTCATATAGTTTTTGAGCTATCATCATTGTTTTTTTAGCAGGAAAATTTAAAATGTTAGACGCTGCTTGTTGCAATGTACTAGTAATAAAAGGTGGTTTTGATTGCTTATTTTTTCCTTTTTTAGTAATATCATCTATTTTAAATGATTTACTTAGTTTATCTAATATTTTATTAGCTTCTACTTCTGTTTTAATTTCGATATTTTTGTTTTTATATTTAAATAAATCAGCTTTAAAGTCATTAAATAAAGCCTCAATTGTATAATATTCTTCTTCTTTAAAAGCCTCTATTTCTCTTTCTTTATCAACAATTAATTTTAGAGCAACTGATTGAACACGACCAGCACTACTACCACTTGTTTTATTTTGAATTAATTTTGATAATCTAAACCCAATTATTCTATCTAAAATTCTTCTTGTTTCTTGTGAATTAACTAAATTTTTATCAATCTTACGAGCATGATTTAATGATTCTAAAACAGCATTTTTAGTAATTTCATTAAAAACAATTCGATCATAATTTTTATCATTTAATCCTAAGACATCGTAAAGATGCCAAGATATTGCTTCTCCTTCACGGTCAGGGTCAGTAGCCAAATAAACAAAATCTGTTTTTTTAACATCTTTTTTCAACTCTGTTATTGTTTTTGATTTACCTTTTATAGTTGTATAATCTGGTTTAAAATGATTTTCTATATCAACACCTAACCCATATTTTCCATGTGTTGATAAATCACGAATATGTCCCTTAGAAGAAACAACTAAATAGTCATTTCCTAAATATTTACTAATTGATTTTGTTTTAGCTGGTGATTCCACTATTACTAGTTTAGTCATTAAACCACATCCCTTTCCTACATTTATACACTATAAATTTTAAACTGTCAAATCATATAAAGTTTTAATTTTTTTCTTTTCAATAACCCATTCAGGTACTTCATATTTTTTACTTAAATTTTTATCAGATTTTTTAATTTGTTTTTTAAAATTTTTATCTGGTATTAATAAGTCAATAGCTTCATCAGTTGTTTCATATTCTTTTGAATCAATTTTTATTTCAAAATTTTCATCTTTATGTTTTAAATAGTACTTATAAACTAACGCTTCATAATATCTAAGTTCTAGTTTATCCTTAACATTTTTAGTGACTACCATTGTATGGTCATCATCTAATGAATATGCATAAACTTTTGTATCATCAGCTTGTTCACTAAGTTTAGAAAGAATATCAAAATTACACTTTCTTAATAATTTTTCTATATTAATATTTTTTTTCATATAATCACCTCACACAATTGAATATTATACACTTCTAAAAATCAATATTCAATGAACTTTTTGTGATTATTTTGTGAAATTTCTTCCGCATCTACTTCCCCAAGCATCTACTAATTCATTATTTTTATATATCTTTAATATCTCACAATTGTTACTACATAAATTACATTCTAACCCTTTTGTTTCAAATTTAATTTCTCGAATATTCAAATCATAAATCTTATTTGTTTTATTTTTTTTAGATAATATGGCTATCCCAAGTGCCCCCATTAAATGACTATTAGAATCGACAATTATATCTTCTTTTAATATTTCTTTAAAATATTTTAAAACACCTTTATTTTTACTTACTCCACCTTGAAAAACAATAGGCGAAATTATTTTTTTACCTTTACCAACATTATTTAAATAATTATTTACAATACTTTTACATAACCCTGCTATAATATCTTCTTTTTTATAACCTACCTGGGCTTTATGAATTAAGTCTGATTCAGCAAATACAGTACATCTAGCCGCTATTTTAACAGGTGAATTTGATTTTAAAGCTAAATCTCCAAATTCTTCAATTGGAATTTTTAATCTTTCAGCTTGACTTGATAAAAAAGCACCTGTTCCCGCTGCACATAAAGTGTTCATTGAATAATCAGTTATAATTCCATTATTTAAAAGTATTATTTTTGAATCTTGACCTCCTATTTCAAGTATTGTTCTAACATTTGGATATAAAAAACTTGTTCCAACAGCATGAGCAGTTATTTCATTTTTAACAATATTAGCATCCAACATTACCCCAATTAGTTTTCTAGCTGACCCAGTTGTTCCTATTCCTTTTAAAACATATTCTTTACCTAAATTTTTCTTTAAAATATTAAGTAACTTTTTAACCGCATTGATAGGATTTCCTTCTGTCCAAATATATTCACTTGTTATAATATTATTCTCATCATCAATAATAACACCCTTAGTTGATATTGAGCCAATATCAATTCCTAGATAACATGGTTTCATTTTCTTTCCTCATTTCTATCATATCGTAAAAAGCCTCTAACCTTGTTTTTATTCCAACTTCACTTGTATTAGCATCAAATGAAAAAAAGATTACTGGCACATTATAATCATTACACACCTTATTTATTATAGGCATTGCGCCAATCTCAGGAGTACAAAAAGAAGATTTTATATGAATTACCCCATCATAGTTATTTTCACATAACCATTTAGCTCTAGCTATATTATCAGCTGCATCCGCACCCATTTTATATTTAATATATTTTTTAGTATTTAACATATATTTTTTTATTTCTGTCTTTTTTCTAAATAGTAAATATTCAGCATTTGTAAACCTCTTAATTTCAATATTAAATTTAGCTAATTCTTGTTCTAAAAAATAATTAGAAAAAGGTTCCATTATAGTATATAACTCACCTATTATACCAACCTTTAATCTATTTTTTGGTTTATCTTTTGGTAGTTCACTAAATTTTTGCTTATATTTTTTATATTCTTTTTTTAATTCTCTTAAAGTTTTTACTTTCATAAATTGATTTAACATTTCACCTTTTAATTTATTAAAAGAATTTTTCTCTTTTTCAAAGCCAATATTTTCTCTAATATCATTATCTATATCATCCATATATTTAACCATATATCTAGATATAATTCCATATTTTATAATTTTAAAAAGATTAGGTTTTTTTTCTATTTTTCTAAATTCTTTTATTATTCTTTTAATATTCATTTTACCTTCAATAACAAAATTAACCATTGTAAAATTATAACCTAAATCTTTTAATATTTTTTCTTGAAGTTCAGAATAATATCCATATCTACATCCACCACCTGCTTGAACTAAAATATCAGCGCCCATATCTAACGCTTCTATTAAAGTACCAAGTGTATATTTAAAAGGTGTACAAACAAATTCTGGACTGTATTTATTACCAAGTTCAATTGTTTTATTTGATATTTTAGGAAGTACCATTACTTCTTTTTTTATAACATGACTAAAAAAATAATTAACTGGAATATAATAATCTCCCATTTGAGGAAAAGCTACTTTGGACATATATTACTCCTTTCTTTTATCATATCAATAAAACTTTCAATTCTTGTTTCTATTCCAGCACTACCATCTATATCATCAATAATAATATTTAAATAAGGAATATTAAGTTTTCGGGTAACAAGTTCATTTACAAGTGAATCTGGTCCACATGGAAATGCTGTTAAAAATAGAATTCCATCTATTTTATCTTTAACAAGTTCGATTGCGCCTATATTTTCTTTATTATATTTAAAATATAAATTTTTAGATAATTTTTTAGATTCTTTATTTGTTATTTGTGAATTAAAAAGATTACTATAAATAAGTTCTACATCATTTAAATATTTTAAAATTGGTTTACCAATATATTCATCATAAACATTATATGGATGACCTACAACTAATATTTTTAATTTTGAACTAGATAATTTATCAATATTTTTTCTAATTAATCTATCCTTATAATTCATACTATCTATTTTAGCCTTAGTATAAGCTCTAATAGATTTAAAACGATTAATGTTTAACATTCTTCCCATTTCTATAAACGCTAATTGTTCTGTTTGTTTTTTTGTATAATCAATATTATAATTAATTATTTTTGTATCAAATAAATTATTGATAATATCATAGGTCGCTAAAAAATTAGTACATGTTTGATCGTTAATTCCATAATTATCTATTCTAGGTATAACAATATAATCACATTTATCTTTTAGGTAAGCTACATGCCCTATATAATTTTTTAAAGATAAACACATTTCATCATATGCGTATTTTATTCCAAGTTCCATTATTTGTTTAGTTGTTTTAGGACTTATTATTACTTCAAATTCTAGATTTTCAAAAAAGTTTTTTAATAAATTACCATAATAATAGTAATACATGCTTCTAGGTATTCCGATTTTTATCTTATCCATTTTATCACCTAAATAATAATATTTAAAAAACTAATTTTTATGTATAAGTTACTTTTTTTAGACAAAAAAAACATCTATTAGATGTTTAATAAATAATTATCATTACTAAATAATAAACAATAATTGATATAGTAATACTTAAACTAGTTAAATAAACTATTTTATTTGAGTCAATTTCTTTTTTTATATATAAACCATGATATAAAAGATTTATGAAAGTAATAATTCCTATTAATAAAATAAACAAAGTAAGTGAAATAGAAATCATACTAGTTAAAAAAGCTATAATATTAGTACATAAAAGTATTACTGAACAAAGAGATACAATATTTAAATTTTTATTAAATGTTTTTTCTTTATTATAAATTAATTTTTCAATTAAAGTTATTATTGTTGGTAAAATTAGTAAATAAATAAATGCACTAAAAATAGCAAAGATAGATCTATTTATACCAATAAGCCTAAATATATCTGATAATAAACCAAAAGATAAAGAAGTTATTAAAATAATTAGTAAAGCACTATTTTGATCAATATCACTTTTTTTTAGTTTATCTACTGGCTTCTTTACAAATTCTTTTATATGTTCAAATAACGAGGACACATTTTTATTTTCATTATAAACAGTATCTTTTCTTTTTATAATTTCACAGTCACATTTTTGACCTTTTTCTAATTTTTTACCACACTTTGTACAAAATTTTGTCATATTTACCTACTTTCTAATTGGAAAATTGATTGATATTCTTCCAATATCTTTCACTTGATATCCATCTTTATAATTATATTCAATTGTTATTGTTCCTCTATTAGTACTGCTGTAACTAGTTCCTTGGTATGTTGCTTTATAATCATATTCAATTTCATATGTTAACTCTAGGTTACCATTATCATTATAATTTGATGAAATTAAATCCATTGAAGATAAGTTAAATTCCGTTAAACTTATTTCAAATCTTTTATAATTATATCTTAAATCCTTATAAATTTTCTTAACACTATCATTATAATTAATAGAGTTATAATCTACATCATTAATTAATCCACTATAAATACTATTAATTAATTCAGTTGATTTATCATCTAATATTTTTTTATTTTCATCTGATAAAGTAGTACTATTTATCATAAAAGTAACATCATTTGCAGTTTCAAATTCTTTTTCAATAACATTACCATCTTGTAATTCAACTTTTAATTTATATTTTCCTGTTATCATACTTGGTATTTTATAAGTATCTAAATCCTCACCATCATCTGTTAAATATGAACTAATATCAATACCATCTATTGTAGCCTTAGAATTATTTGGTAATTTTAAAGTTATATTTTTAGATACTTTACCACTATTTACTTTCCAATTATTAAAAATTAAATATTTATGACCACTTTTAGATAAGCTAACATTCGCAATATTAATTTCATTATTAAGTTCATATGAGAATGTAATTAAGGCTTCATCATTACTAATATACTTATTAATTATTTGGATATTTGTAGCTCCTTTTATAGAACTCATTTTCTTTTTTAAAATTTCCTCAGTTGTAAAACTAGAGTCAGATGCAATATATTCATATATTTTACTAGTATTATTATCTTTTAAATAATTAAAATATTTTTCTACTTCATAAACTGGACTACAAAAATAATTCAAAATAGATATTAATGAAGTTAATATTAATAAACTAATTAATAAAATTAAAATTGTTTTTCTATTTTTTTCTATTTCATTTAAAAATTTACTTTCCTTTTTTATTTTTTTACCACAGTTACCACAATAAATATCATCAGGTTTTATGGCATTATCACAATTTGGACATTTCATAAATTCATCTCCCTTTAAATATTATGCTTCAATTATAATAATATAAAATGAAAAATTTGTGAAAAAATGAAAAAAAGTAGGTGTAATCTACTTTTTCTCTCTTGCTAAACAATATGGATAATTAATTAATTCTATTTTTACATCTATATCTTTATGTAAATCTTCTTCATTACCTAACATTTTAATATTTAAATAATTACCTGTATGTCCAATTAAATAACCATCTCTATATACCTCAGGTATAAATGTAACATCTTTACCAAGAAATTTATTCATATAATCAATTTCTAACTTTTTACTTAATTCTAGTATTTTATGAGTTCTATCTTTTTTTATTTTTTCATCAACTTGATTTAAAAAAGTTGCTGCTTCTGTTTTATCTCTTTTAGAGTAAGGAAAAACATGTATTTTTGAAAATTTAATTTTATTTATTGTATCTATTGTTTCAGCAAATTCTTCTTCTGTTTCACCTGGAAAGCCAACTATAAGATCCGTTGTTATTGAAACGTCAGGTCTTAACTTTCTAATTTCTTCAATTTTGCTTATAAATTCTTCTTTATTATATTTTCTATTCATTCTTTTTAAAACGGTATTTGAACCTGATTGAATAGGAATATGTATATGATTAACAATAACTTTATTATTTTTTATAACATTTAAAACGTCAATATTTAATTCATTCATCTCAATTGAAGAAATTCTTATTCTTTCTAAGCCTTTTATTTTAACTAAATCATTTAAAAGATCAGCAAATTTATAATCTTCAAATTCAGCACCATAATTACCTGTATGAATACCAGTTAAAACAATTTCTTTATGGCCATTTAAAACTAAATCATTAACTTCCTTTAATACATCTTCTCTTTTTTTACTACGAACATTACCTCTTGTATATGGTATAACACAGTAAGAGCAAAAATTATTACATCCATCTTGAATTTTTACAAAGGCTCTTGTTCTATTAAAGTTATTTAAAGTCATTTCTTCAAATTCTGTATTCATAATATTTTTTACATCAAAAATTGGTTTTTTAGTTTTTAAATATTCATTTATATAAGAAACTATTTTTGATTTACCAATATTTCCAATTATAATATCAGCTTCTATATTTTCTTTGTTAAATTTTATTTCATTTTGAACTAAACATCCACAAACGACAATAATAGCTTTTTCATTTTTTCTTTTAGCTTGTCTGATTATCTTAGCAGATTTACTATCTGCCATATTAGTAACCGTACAAGTATTTATAATTGATATATCCGCTTTTTCATTTGTTGAAACTTGAATAAAACCTGCATTCTTCATCTTATCAATCATTACATTTGACTCATACGTGTTAACTTTACATCCAAGTGTATATATATTAAATTTCACTTTATCACTTCCTAAAAAAAGGCCTTAAGCCTTTATAAATTACTTCTAAATTTTTTTAATTCTCTTAGAAAATCATCATTTTTAGCATTTTCATTTAATGTTTCATTTGAATTATTTGTTTCATATTCAACATTTTCACCAAAATAACTATCTACATTTAAATCATCATATTTATCATATGCCTTAATTTTTGGGTAATTAATATGTTCATCCATCTTACCATAGATTGGGGAAATAAAATCAGTATTTTTAAATTTTTTATCTCTCTCTTCCCTTGGTGATTCAATTTTCGATATTTTTTTCTTTAAACTATTTTTTAGTATATCTTCTTTTTCTTCTAAATTATCTAATCCATTAATCTCATTAAAATTGATAATTGATTTTCTTTCTTGTTCTTTTTCATAGTCTTCAACTAATTCTTTATTATCATTAGCTTTAACTAATTCTTTATAACTAATAATAGCATTCTTTTCTTGATCATCTTCAAATTTTGATATTTCATCTTGTCCTTTTTTTTCTAAGTCACTTTGCATTTTATTTAACATAGCTTCTAAATCAATAGGTTTTTTTTCGGTAGTTGGTTCTATTTTTTTTACAGTTACTACTTCTTTTCTTGGTTTAGCTTTTACAATATCGTCAAGTAAATCATCTATTTCATCTTGATCAACTTTCTTATCTTTATAAATTATATAAGCAATAACGCCTATTATTATAAAGAGAACAAAAAAAGATAATATTATTAAAAAATTTGTTGATATCGAAATATTTATCATATTATCACTCCATAAATCTAAAATTAATAGCACTTAAAACAAATAAAGGAACTGTTTCAACACGCATAATACGGTTTCCAAGCGAAATAGGTTTAAAACCAATTTCTTTTAATGTTTCTTCTTCTAATTTTTCAAGTCCACCTTCTGGACCTATCACTAAATTAATTGTATCATAATTAGACACACAATTCAAAACATTTTTAAGATTTTTGTCTTTTTCTGTTGTACTACATGTAAACTTATAGCCATCTAATTTTTCTAGTTCTTTAATTTTTAGTACCCCTTTTAATTTTGGAATACTACTTCGATGTGATTGTTCACTAGCTTCTTTTAATATTTTGTTCCATCTAATTAGTTTATTTTCCGTTTTATTATTAACTTTTACCATACTTCTTTTAGCTTCATATAGTATTATTTCAGAAACTCCCATTTCAGTAGCTTTTTGAAAAATGTAATCTAATTTTTGTTCTTTTAAAAGAGGAATAATGATTCTCACCTTAGGAATAAATTCTTCTTGTTTTTCCAATTTTTTAATTTTTTTCAGTTTAACTTCTCTATCAACATCATAAATAGAACATAAATAAGGTTGATTTAAATAAACTGCTATAACCTCATCATTATCTTTCATTCTCATAACATTTTTTACGTGATGCATATCGCTTTCACTTAAAGTAAATGTATCATTATCTACAAAATATCTTTGCATAAATCACCCAACTATTTCATTATCTTCAAACTTAATATCTAAGAATTTACGACTCGCTAAAAAATCACACATATGTACAAATTTTTGATATTTATTTATAGGTTTAGGTAAAACTTCATTTCCTTTATAATCCTTAGTCCATTCACCCATATGAGATTCAACTACATTACAAATAAAATTAATTTCATTATCTGTTAAAGTTAATTTATCTTTATTATCTCTAACAAATTTACTTATAACAAGAGGGTGCTCAAAAATAGTATACTCTTGCTTTTCTAGTCCATGTTTTAATCCATCATGAATAAGTAGTGCACATATCATTAAATCTTTTTCTTCTTGTCTAAATTTCGATGAAATTGTATTATTACACAAAAGTTCATAAGCAATTCTAACAGCAGCCTTAGTATGTCTTACTAATCCACCTTCTCCAAGTGAAAAAGCAGGATGATATTTTCCTGTTGATGAAGCTGGAACAATAAAGAAATAATCTGGTAACATATTTATAATTATTTCTATATTATCTCTATATTTTTTTGTTTTAATATAACTAAGTTCTTTTAAAAATGCATCTTTTTTCATTCCTCACCTATAAAATCTAATAAAATATCATTTGATACATATAGTTTATCTTCTGGTATTTTATAAAAATTCCCTTCTTTTATCAAATTTTGAACATTAAATTTTTCCTCTAACTTAATATTAAATTTCTTATAAAAATCTAGATAATTTACTCCTTCTAATTTTCTAAGCCCTAAAATCATTTCATATTCCATTATATCTTTTTTTTCTAATATTTCTCTATTATAATCATAAATTCCATTAATATATTTTGTTATACTTTTAGTATTTGTATATCTAATATTATCTATATAACCACTAGCACCCATTCCAAAACCGTAATACTTTTTATTATTCCAATAAGTCATATTATGTTTTGAATAAAAACCTGGTTTACTAAAATTACTAATCTCATAATGAATAAAACCATTTTTCTTTAAAGTATTACAGATTAATTCATACATCTTATAATCTAAATCCTCACTTATAGGTTTAAATTTAGAATTATATAATTTAGTATTTGGTTCTAAAATAAGAGAATAAGTTGAAATATGTTTAATATCAAGCTTTAAAACTTCAGCTAAATCTTTTTTTAAATCATCTATTGTTTCATTTTTTAAAGCATACATCAAATCTATATTAATATTTGTTATACCTATTTTTTTAGCATAATTAATTAGCTCTATATTATTTAAATTTCTCTCTAAAAAGTTTAAGTTTTTTTTAGAAAATGACTCTATTCCTATACTTAATCTATTTACACCAGCCTTCTTAAATAAATCTAATTTTTCTTTTGTTAGACTATCTAAATTAGCTTCTATTGTATATTCAATATTTCTGTTTTTTTTTAATATATTAATTATATTAAATAATCTTTCTAATTCTAATTTATTTAATGAACTTGGTGTCCCACCACCTATATAAATCGTTTTTAAAGTTTCATGTTTGTATCTTGCTTTTATTTCACGTTCTAAACTACTTAAATATTTATCAATATAACACTTATTATATAGAACCTTTGGAAAATCACAATATGAACAAATCGACTTACAAAAAGGAATATGAATATAAGCTGATTCTATCAACGAGAAATTCCCCTATGTGGTTTTCTTTTAAATATTTCTTCAACCCTATTGCATCCACATTTTTCATAATATTTAATAAGTTCTTCACATTTTTCTTGATTAGTTAAATTATCTTTTGAATATTTAAATTCTCCGTATATAGTTTTATAACGATCTAAATATTGTTCTAACCAAATTAAAGGCATAATATATCTAAAATCATCTGCTCTTTTATGTTTTTCTTCTAATTCTTTTTCTTTATTTGAAATAACTTCTTGCTTTACTTTTTCAAGAGTTGTCTTCTTTTTAGTTATATCAATAAATTGAGGATTATCTTTTAAAAATCTTTGATAATCACTTTTATCTTTTTTACCAATTATTTTAAAATAAGTATCCTCATCTATATAAATAAAATCATTTTCTTTTGTCATTACAACCACCATTTAATATTATAACAAAATAAGATATTATTTCAATTGATTTTAAGAAAAAAAAAGACTTATTTTGTCTTTTTTAAAATTCTTGTTGTATTTAAAATAGTAAGTAATGTTACTCCAGTGTCAGCAAATACTGCCTGCCACATTGAAGCAATACCAAAACTACTTAATATTAAAACTAATATTTTTACTGTTATAGCAAATATTAAATTTTGTTTTATAATATGATTTGTCATTTTAGATATATTAATAGCGTCTATTATTTTAGATAAATCATCATTCATAATAACAATATCACTAGCCTCAACAGCCGATGCACTACCTATTCCTCCCATTGAAATACCAACATCTGAAAGTGCAAGTGATGGAGCATCATTGATTCCATCTCCAACAAAAGCTATTTTGTAATCACTATTTTTAATTTCTTGTTCTAACAAGTTATATTTATCACCTGGAAGTAAAGAATATGATACTTCATCTATTTTAACTTTATCGGCAATATTAAGCGCAACCTCTTTATCGTCTCCTGTAAACATTTTGGTTTTAATATTCATCTTCTTTAATGTTGAAATTGTTTCTTTTGCTTCTTTTTTAATACCATCTAAAAGTTCTAGTGAGGCTACTAATTCATTATCAATAATTAAATATATTAATCCATTTTTATCTTTTATATCAGCCATTTTATAAGATCCAATTTTAATTTCTTTTTTATCGCTCATATATCTAATACCAATTCCACTTATTTCCTCAAAATCATCTAATAAAACAGTTTTATCTTTACCAAATATATTAACAATTGATTTAGCAATTGGATGGTTTGATAAAAGTTCTCCTGATACCAAATACTTTATAGCCTCTTCTTTACTATAATTTTTAGATAAAATGTTTAATTTATAATCACTAAATGTACCTGTTGTTATAGTTCCTGTTTTATCAAAAATTATTTTATTTACTTTTGATAATGTGTCTAAATAGTCACTTCCTTTTACTAAAATGCCTTTTTTTGATGAAGCTCCTATTCCTGTAAAATAAGAAAGTGGTACTGAGATCGCTATAGCACATGGACATGATACTACTAAAAATACTAAAGCTCTATATAATGCATCATCAATTGATACTTTAAAAATAAGAGGTAAAATAATTAATAACATAAGAGCTAAAATAATAATAATCGGTGTATAAATTTTAGCAGCTTTGGAAACAAATGTTTCAGTCTTAGCTTTTCTATCAGTTGCTGTTTCAACAAGTTCTAAAATTTTATAAACTGTACTATCACTATATTCCTCAGTTACCTTTATTTCAATTAATCCTTTTGTATTAATTGATCCTGATAAAACCAAATCATCTTTTTTAACTTTTTTTAGCTTACTTTCACCTGTTAAGGCACTAACATTTAGGAAAGCTGAACCTTTTATAACTACTCCATCAAGAGGTATTTTTTCACCTTGCTTCACAACTATAATGTCGCCTATTTTTACACTATCAGGATTAACTAATATTATCTTGTCATCTTTCTTTAAATTAGCGTATTCAGGTTTTATATCCATTAACTCACTAATAGATTTTCTTGAATTATTAACTGCTATTTGTTCTAAAATTTTACCTATTTCATATAAAACAATAACCATCAATCCTTCATGAATATTATCTGTAAAGTAAGCTCCTATACATGATATAGTAACAAGTAAATTTTCATTAATTGTTTTTGATTTAATTAATAACTTAATTGAATTAATAAAAGTTTTATATAAAAGCAAAATATAACTAATTATAATTAAGTATTTATTTTTAAAGATGAATATTCCAATTAAAGCAAAAATAATTCCTAATATTAACCTTATGATAGAAAAAACTAACGAGCTTTCTTTTTTTTCTTCATTCATTTCTAAAACGCTTACTTCTGGTTCTACACTATTAATTATTTTAGTAATATATTTTTTTGTATCACTTACATTTGTTAAAACAGACACCGTCATTTTAGAAAAATTAACAGTTGCTTTTTCTATATTTTCGTCATTATTTAATTTACATTCAATCTTATTTGCACAATTAGCACAATCAAGATTGCTTAATTTATACTTATATTTCATTTACATGTTCACACCCCATTCTAAAAATCTTTGAAACATGATCATCAGCTAAATAGTAATAAATCATATTTCCTTTTTTTTCATATTTAACAAGCTTAGCATCTTTTAAAATTCTAAGCTGATGTGAAACTGCTGATTGACTAACATTTATATTGTTAGAGATATCACCTACACACATCTTTTCATTCATTAAAATATTTATTATCTTTATTCTTGTTGAATCACCAAATATTTTAAATAATTCAGCTAAATCTATTATTTTATCATCATCTAATATAGTCATATATACCCTCCACTATATGAATATTTGTTCATATATTAATATTATATGTTACAAAAGATATTTTAGTCAACAAAAAAATAAAAGATTTTAATTTCTTTTATTTTATTCCACGAATATAATAAATTTTTCTTGGTGAATATAATAAAGGGTTTTGATGAACCGTCGCAATTGCTCCACCATTAGCATAAACTTTATTATTTATAAAATCTGATGTTTCAATAAGTTCATAAACAAAACCACTATTTAAAATTGTTAAACTAGTATTGGAATTTATCTTAGCATATCCATAATCTATACTTATTGATTGATGTGTATCTGTTAAATTAACACCTGTTCCTAAACCACCCCAGTACATATATTTATCAGAAATTCTAATTATGGTAGTAGTTACTGGTCCTCCAATAATTAACATATTATAATTCTCATAACTATCAGATAATGTTATTGTATCTCCTATTACTGCTTCACCTTTCCAAAGTGTTGTTACAACGCTTTTATTTTCTAAATTTGATACTTTTGTTTCTAAACTTTTTAATCTTTTTTCTACTTCTTCGTTACTATCAGCTATACTATATAATTCATCGAGTGAATCTTGAAGCGTAGCGTTACTTCCTAGTCCAGATCCTGTTGGAGCATTTACTGATACATCACTTGCATAAAATTTTGTTCCTGCATATACGCTAATACTTCCTAATAATAATCCTATTATTATTCCAAATATATTCTTCTTTATTAAGTTTAAAACTTTCTTCATATAATTAATCCTTCCTATACAAAAAAAAGAGGGTTTTGTACCCCCCCCCGACTTTGAAATTTTTTTATCTCTCAGTCAATATTATTATTTGTTTTA
>CAKPGR010000016.1 GCA_934155005.1 uncultured Bacilli bacterium
AAAAAGAGGGTTTTATACCCCCCCCCCGACTTTGAAATTTTTTTATCTCTCAGTCAATATTATTATTTTGTTTTACAAATTCATTTTAACAAATATCTTTTATTTTTACAAGCACTACTTTATATTTTTATTTCAATATATTCTTCTTCAAATATTTTTTATTCTAACATCTAAAGTCCTAATTTTTTATTAAAAAAATACTGAAATTAATCAATATTTTTTTATTTTCTCTTTCTTATTATATGTATTATTATAAGTAATATAATACCTACTCCACCATATATAACATAATTATCACTTAAATCAACATCAATTTTTTTCTTTTTTTCTTCTTTTTTCTTATCTTTATCATTAATCTTAATTATATATTCGCCATCCTTAGAATAGGAATAATTTTCCCTAGCATATCTAGCTATATAATCTTCATCTTGTAATTTATCTATCTCATTTCTAAGTTCTTTTTCTTCTTTTTTCAGGCTGGTATAATTTTCTGATAAAGTCTGTTGTTCTTTCCTTAAATTATATATTTTATAAATATTATATCCAAGCAAAAATACAAAATATCCTATTATAATAACTGATAAAGTTCCAAAAACAACTAATCTTTTTTTAGAAGCTTTTGGTATTTTTTTCTTTTTTGGCATAGTATCACCTTTTATGATTATACCATTTTTTTAATGTATTTTCAATTAAATATCTATACACTAAAAAACCTATCATTATACATAATAATTCATATATATGAAAATAGCCATTATTTACTTTCATCATCAAATAAAAATAAATAAGTGTATTTAAAAAAACTAAAATAAAAGTACCTATAATTTTAAAAATTTTATTTTTATTATAAATAATTTTATAATTTAGACTTATAAAAAAATTAAAGTATATCCCAAAAACAAAAGATATAATAATCGTCTTTATTTGAACATCTAGACTCATTTAAACAATTTACTCATAATAGATTCTTCCTTAGCTTTTTTATTTGAATTTTCCATATAATTTAGACTATTGATTTTACCTTTTATAGAAACATTTCCTTGATATGTATCTAATTTTATAATTTCTAAGTTTTCCCCTTTAATAACAATATAACCCATATTAGTTTCTAATAAAAATTCTTCATCATCAAAACTATCTATTTTTTTTACCCCTGTAATCATAATATTTTTTCTTTCATTAAGTGTTACACTATGATTATAACTAATTATATCCTTGTCCATTTTATCACCTAATAAAGTATATTCTAAAAAAAAATATATATGAAAAAAATCTCTATAAAGAGATTAAATCATTTTTCTATATTCTTCTAAGATAGTATCTTCAAACATTTTTCTACATTCTGGTGTAATTGGATGTGCGACATCTCTATATTCACCACTAGAAGTTTTTCTACTTGGCATAGCTATAAAAAGTCCTTTTTCACCTTCAATAATTCTAATATCATGAATAGCAAAGCAATCATCTACAACAACTGATGCGATTGCTTTCATCTTTCCGTTTTCACTTTCAATAATTTTTACATTAACTGATGTTATTTTCATATTATTCCTCCCTACTTCTATTCTCATTATAAACTATTATTTTTCTTTTATCAATTTGTTTTAGTAATTTATTTTAACATTTTTTGTTATAACATCTGAATATGAAAAAGATTTTATAAAAGTTTGACTACGGTTTTTAATTTCAACTAAAAAAATATGATTATAGCTTTCCTTTATGGTTCCACTATATTCTTCAAATTTGTTTCTACCTAAATTACATCTTATAAATGCTTCTTTACCAATATGATTATTTATTTGTTTTTTTACTTTTTCAATGGTCATAAATTCTCCTATCTAGGGTAACCAACATACATAGTTCCCTTCGTTTTAACGCCACCTATCCCTGAACTTCCATACTTTGTCATTTCTAATATTCCTTTTAAATCAATATCCTTTGTTACTTCTGACAAACTAAGTCTTGATGCTATAATAGCTGGATCTAAGGCATGTATATTTATTCTTTTAGGACTAGACGCAAAATTAGCGCCTGCTTTAATTAACTCTTCATAATTTGATTGACAACCACCTGCTATAATAATTAATTTTTCATGACTTTTTTCATATTCTCTTGCTTTTTTTACTGCTTCTACATAATATGAACTATTTTTATACGACTTAATATCATTTATATTGTTATTTTTTTTATAATAAGCATCATGTCCTGTTATAACTAAAATATCTGGTTTATATTCTTCTAGTAAGTCTTCTATTTTATTTTTTACATTACATTCACTTTCAAGTATTCCAGCAGCCCATATATTCATTTTTTTATAATAATTTAAACATCTTTCTAAATATTCATTATCGGCATCTATATGAAGTATTTTACCAGGCAAGTAAAAATAATCATCTCTATCTAATCTAATAGGGTCTATTTTATCTAAAAAATCTTCATCTTTATTATCCGTACGATCTGCCTTTTCTAAATCATCCATTTTACTATCAGCACAAAGTCTAATATTTACACCTGATAAAATACAAATATCATCTTCTATTTTTTCTATCCTAAATAATAAATCATTGTTATATGATTTTCTAGTTACAAAATCTCCAATATTAAATTCCATAATATCACCATTTAAGTATATTAAATAGTTCTCATTTTATGAATAATTAAACAAATAATTTTTATACTATATATACAGAATAATTATTTTTATGGTAAAATATCTTTGAAAAGAGGGATAAAATGAAAAAGCCACTTGTTTTATGTATTTTAGATGGATGTGGATTAAGAAAAGAAACTAACGGTAATGCTTTCTTAAATGCCAATAAGCCTAATTTTGATAATTTAGTTAAAATTTATCCTCATACAAGTTTAGAAGCCTCAGGTAAATTAGTAGGGCTTCCAAAAGGTCAAATGGGTAATTCTGAAGTTGGACATACAAATATTGGCGCTGGGAGAATCGTTTATCAACCATTAGAATTAATTAATCATGCAATTGAAGATAAAACATTCTATAAAAATGATAATATATTAAAAATAATTCAACATACACAAAATAATAATTCTAAACTCCATATAATGGGATTAATTAGTAATGGTGGAATTCACTCTCATATTGATCACTTACTAGCTTTAGTAGACATGTGTAAAAAAGAAGGATTAAATCAAATTTATTTTCACCTTTTTACTGATGGACGAGACACAGGTGTTCATAGTGGTAAAGAATTTGTAAAAGAATTAGAACAAAGTATTAAACAAAATAATTTAGGAGTTATAACTACTATTTCTGGTAGATATTACGCTATGGATAGAGATAACAACTTTGATAGATTAAAATTAGCATATGACGCTATTGTTAGTGGTATTGGCAATCATTATAATTCAACTGATGAATTATTTTGTGATCAATATGGTAAAGGAATCACAGATGAATTTATAGAGCCTTCTGTTTTAGCAAACGGAAAATTAACTGATAATGATGGTATTATTGTATTTAATTATAGACCTGATAGATTAAGAGAAATGTTTACAGCAATTACTAATCCTAGTGCTATAGATATGGAAACAGTTAAATTAAATAATGTAAAAATGGTATCTATGATGCCTATTACTGATAGTGTTAAAGGAACAAATGCCTTTGATCTTCAAAAATTAGACAATACTTTTGGAATGTATATTGATAGTTTAGGACTTAATCAACTTCGTATAGCTGAAACAGAAAAATATGCTCATGTTACTTATTTCTTTGATGGTGGTGTTGATATAAACCTTAAAAACTCAAAAAGAATATTAGTTCCTTCTCCTAAGGTGGCTACGTATGATTTAAAACCTGAAATGTCTGCGTTAGAAATAACAGATAAACTAATTGAAGAATTAGATAAAGATTACTTAGATTTAGTTATCTTGAATTACGCTAATGGTGATATGGTAGGACATACTGGTGTTTATGAGGCAGCTAAAACAGCCGTTGAATTTTTAGATCAATGTATTGGTAGATTATATCAAAAAATAGAAGAAAAAGATGGTATTTTAATTATCACAGCTGATCATGGAAATTGTGATATTATGATAAATGAAGATGGTACACCTTGTACAACTCATACAACAAATAAAGTACCTTTTATTGTTACAAAAAAGGATATTAAATTAAGAAAGACAGGAAAACTTGCTGATATCGCGCCTACAATGTTAGAACTATTAAATTTACCTATCCCTACTTCTATGAATGGGGAATCATTAATCGAAAAAAACTAACCTTAATGGTTAGTTTTTGATTGCCTCATAAATTCATCAAATATTTTATTAGCGTTTAAATCATAATCAAGCATTGATTCAGGATGCCACTGAACTCCTATTACAAAATTCTTATCTTCATATTCAACTGCTTCTATTAAACCATCTTCTGAATATGCTGATACTTTTAAATTAACTATTTTATCCACATGATAATTATGTCTACTATTTACTTTTATTTCTTTTTCCATAATAATTTTAGACAATTTTGTATCATCAACTATATTTATACTATGTGCATATTTATTACCTTTTTGATGATGGTTTATTAAAGTTTCATTTTTAATAGTAGTATCTTCACAAATAGCATTTTTATTTTGATCTATTCTACACATCATCTGCATACCAGCACATATTCCTAAAATAGGCATATTTTTTTCTAAGGCATAATTATATATAAATTCATCATATTCATACCATTTATATCCACCAGGAATAAGTAAACCATCACACAAATCAACAACTTTTTTTAAATCATCTTTTTCTTCTTCTGTCAATTTTGGTGTGTCTTTTGGCCTTACTAATTCATATTCAACATCTTGATTTGGGAGTATTAGAAAAGGAATTCCATCTTTTTTTATAATAGCCATCCTAGTACTTTCATACATACAAATTACTTTATCATCATCACTTGCCATATCTGGTCTTCCAATAACGCCAATAATTGGTTTCATAATAACACCTCTATATTCTTTTAATATTTTCTTTATTCTTTAATTCAACATTATTAATTAAAGAATAAATATCTTCAAGCATTTTATATTGAATAGCTAATTTTAATGCAGAATGGACAACAGCAGCATCTCTATCCCAAGCAAATCTAGTTGCATCTATTTTTATATCACCATTTGGAAGCAAAATTGTCTTTTTACCCTTTTCATCAACTTCAACTTTATCTTTCCATGCTGGATCAATAAATGTCATTCTATTATGAGATCTATTAGATGCCATAAAGAAATATAGTTCATTTAGAGGATCAATAGTTAATTGTGTTCCCGTCCATCCTGCTGATGCCAAAGCTTTGCCACTCATTGCATGAAATAATTCAGAATCAGACAAAATTGGATTTTTACTATAACAAAGCATACCTAAATATTGAACATATTTTTCTTTTCCATCTTCAATATATTTTTTACCTGTTCTATTTTTAGCCATCATTTCTATATATTTTTCATCTATAACTTGTCCATCAATCATACCCTTTGCTAAATTTGTCATATCATTTGCTGTTGAAAATAATCCAGCATGTCCACTTAAAATACCATCTGGTTGTCCCATTATTTGCGCTTTTGAATCATATGCAATACCTTTTTTTACATTTGTTGTTATACTAAAATTACCATCTTTATAATATTTACCATCTAAATTAGTACTAGCAACTCTATCTAGTTTCATTTTTGGAACAACGACATGTGTATCTTTCATATTCATTGGTTTTAAGATATTTTCAGAAACAAAATTATAATAATTCATACTTCTTGCATGTTCTATAACATATTTTAAAACCATAGCGCCCATATCAGTATATGGTCTTCTATTAGTTGATTCTTTATCAATTTCTATATCAAATAATATCTTTTCTGCTTCTTCTCTTTTTAATGCTTTATCAACTCTTCCATTTGTTTTTAATGGTACAGAAAAAGTTATTAAATCATATATAGTAACGCCATTTAAATTTTTAAATTCAGGTGCATACATTTTAATTTCATCATCTAAACTAATTATACCTTTTTCTACTAATTTTAAAATACTAATACTTGTAAAAATTTTTGTTATAGAAGCTAAATCAAAAATAGTATCATCAGTCATTTTCTCTAATGCTGGAATAATTTTACCATTTTCATCTAATGAAACTTCTTGTCTATTTCCAACAACAATCGTTTCTTTATAATTTTTGGTTCCATAACTAAATACCATACCTGGAACCATTTCTTTTTTATAAATAAAATCATTTAAATTTTTTTCAATATTAGAATTTTCATATAATTTACTTCTTAATTCTTCTATTGAATAATCTTTATAATTTGAAATTAATTCAACAACTGGTTTTAATAATTCATAATAATCCTTTTTAGAATATAATCCTTGTTGTTCTATACATGAACCAATATTTTGTTTTTCATATAAATCATTTATATAATCATTTAAATATTTTTCTAACATATTTTATCCCCCTCAAATTTACTTAATATAATAGCACTATTTTTATTTTTGTCAATTTATTACTAATTTTCATTTACTAAAGTTTCTTTTTTATAATCCTTTATTCATTGAATCTTTTTTCATTACATTTTTTCTAATACTTTAATTTTTCCTGAAAATAAATATTCACATGTTACATCATCAATATCAGTCAAATTTGCAGTCCAATATTCTTTTGCTTGTTCATACATTTTACTTATACTTTCAGCTCTACTAGGTAATAAGGTATCACTTGATTTAAATAATTCACCTGTTACTTCTACTTTAAATAAATCAATTTCGGAATTTCTTTTTAGATTATCCCTCCAATATTCTATTTGATTATTATCGCACAAATATATGGCATTTTTTCTACTTATAATATCTGGATAAAAATCTTTTCTTACTGCTTCTAAAATCATTTCCCTTTGTAAAGCAGAATAATTAGATAACATATTTCTTGCTGTTTTAAGCATTTTAATATATGTTTCTTTATCTTGTTCATTTTCTAAATATGAATCAATAACTCCAACAAATGATATTTCGTCACCTAAATTAGTTAAAATCTTACCATTAAAATTTAAACCATTACGCCAATAATCAGATATATAATCTTTAGTATTATCTATTTCATTACCAACTTTCCATATATCTTTCCTTTTTTCAACATTATTAAAATGATACATTTCTTTATTTTCTACAAACATAAAAATTCCCCCTCTTCTTAGCAAAATATATTATTACTTATTAATACAAAAGTCAATCTTTATAAACTATTATATTAACATTTATAAAACAAAAAAAAACGGACTTATAGGTCCGAATTTAAATCAATCTGGTACCGGTCAAGGGACTTGAACCCTCACGATATTGCTACCAATGGATTTTGAGTCCATCGCGTCTACCATTCCGCCAGACCGGTATAAGAGAATTATAACAAATTTTTTCATTTATTACAATGTTTCTTTATATTTTGATTCAAATAAATCTTTTTCTTCATCACTCATTTCAACTTCTTCAAGTGGTGGTAAAGAATCTATAGTTTTTAATCCAAAATAATCTAAGAATTTATCTGTTGTTCCATATAAAATTGGTCTTCCTGGTGAATCACTTTTTCCTAAGTCTTGTATCAATTCCTGAAGTAATAATTTTCTAACTAAATGACTACTATTAATTCCTCTTATTTCATCAACTTTAACTCTTGTAATTGGTTGATTATAAGCTATAATAGCTAAAACTTCCATAGAAGCAGGAGTTAAAGTATTATTAATTTCTTCGTTAACTAAATCTTCATAATATTTTTTATGTTCTTTTTTAGTAACTAATTTTAATTTATTACCAAAAGAACTTATTTCAATTCCTCTATTTGGAGATTCATAATCCTTTTTTAAATCTTCTATTTCTTTTTTTAACTCATCTTCTTCAATATTTAAAGTTTGTTTTAAAGTATCTAAACTGATTCCCTCATCACCAACTAAAAATAAAATACCTTCTATAACTGGTTTCATACTATTCACCACCTTTATTTTGTAAGTATATTTTACTGAAATTATCATCTTGAACTATTTTTAAACTTTGCTTCTTAGCTAAATCTAGTATTGACAAAAAAGTAACAACTACATAATCTTTAGTAAAAGTATCAAATAATTCATCAAATTCAACTTGTTTTTTTTCTTTTAATATTTTTTTAATTTCAAAACTTCTTTGTTTTACAGAATATTCTTTTCTCGTTATTTTTGTATTTAATGGTTTTTCTAATTCTTTTCTTTTTAATAAATTATTAAAAGCATTAACTAAATCATCTAAATTTAAATCCCCTAAATCTATTTCTTCCTCAACTTTAAATTTTGATAAATCACTAATATCTTTTGAATAAAAATTTTTTCTTTCTTCTTCTAATTTTTTGAAATCATTAGTCATTTCTTTATATTTTTTATATTCAATTAATCTTTGAATTAATTTTTCTTTAGGGTCCTCTTCATAATCATCTTCTTCATTAACTTGTTTTGGTAATAACATTGCTGATTTCATTTCAATTAACTCTGATGCCATTATTAAATATTCACTCGCTATATCTAAATCTAATTCTTTCATTTTAGTAATATAAATTAAATATTGTTTTGTGATTTCTTCAATACTAATATCATAAATATCAATATCTTCTTTTTTTATTAAATGTAATAACAAATCTAATGGTCCATCAAAGTTATCAATTGTTACTATGTAATCCATAAAATCAACTCCAAGTAATCCTATTATACCATATTTTCACTTAAATTTATTGCATTTTTAACAATTTTAATTTAGTATAATATTAAAGGAGTTTTATATGAAAAAGTTTAATATGATTAATGAAAGTTTTATTTGTGAAAACTGTTTAAAAAAAGTACCTATTTCAGATTATACAGCTAGAGATCATTGCCCATTTTGCTTATACTCTAAACATTTAGATATTAACCCTGGCGATAGACTAAACACATGTCATGGTTTAATGAAACCAATTGGAATTGAAAAATTTAAAGATACTTTTAAAATAATTTATAAATGTTCTACTTGTGGTGAAATACATAAAAATATTGCTCTTAGAGATGATAATATGGACTTAATTATTGAACTCTCAATTATAAAATAAAATATCATTCATCATGATATTTTTTCTAATACAAAGAATTTGCAACCATATGCACATTCTTTTTTTATATAATTTTCCTTATTTTCAAAATCATTTATTTTATTCAATTTAGGATTATTTTTTTTACAAAAACCTTTTAATCTTAATTTTCCATAAGACCAATCACCTAATATATAATCATAATCATTAAAATAATCAGTTACTCTATTCTTAAATTCTTCTTCATTATAACCATCTTTATGATTTTCTATTAAATTATACTTTAATCCATTAATATCTATCACATTATCACCAAAATAATTATATCATTTTAGTCAGTAGCTGACAATATAGGAGTTTTTCCATTAAAATAATAATTAGGAATATTTCCTTGAATAATTTTAATTGCAATAGGAACATTTGATTCAACTTTTATTTGTTTTGTCATATAAGGCATTATTACCTGTTCATTTATAATAATTTTAAGACTAATTGAAACAATAGCATTATTAATTCCATAATCTTTTAAATCCGTTTTAACATCAACTTCAACGTCACCTATAAAATCTAATTTAACAGGAATCTTAGGCCCAATATTAGCGATTAATGCATTATTAAAAATAATTCCCGTTGGCACTTCATAAATAATTCCTTTTTTTAATTTTTTAGGATCTGTTGTAAATAATGATGTATCTGATAGATTGATATTTTTTATTTTACCATTTTCTAAATCATTCAAATATTTTTTTGTATTTTTAGTAACTTCTATTAAAAGTCTATTTATAACTTCTGAATTAAAGTCAACAAAATTATCACTATCTTGTGTTGTTTTAAATAGACTATTAGAATCAAAATCTTTTAATGTTTCTTCTGTAACTGATGCTGAAACAACTAATGATGTTATTCTTTTTGCTTGTTTTGTTGCATAATTTTCTATTTTAGGATTCAAATTATTTCCTATAAATTTAAATACAAATATTAAAGTTATAATTATAAATAGTATTAATAACATTATATAATTTAAAAAACTAATTTTTTTTATTCTTTTTAGTTTAATTTTTTTCATACTTAATACTATTTTTGAAAATTAAAAAAAAGAACTTTTTAGTTCTTATTTCATACCAGTTGATCCAAATCCACTTTCGCCTCTAACTGTATCACTTAACTCATCTACTAGATTAAACTCTGGCTTAAGATATGGCGCAATTACTAATTGAGCAATTCTTTCTCCATTTTCTATTTCTCTTGTTTCATTAGAATGATTATGAAGTGCCACCATTACTTCACCTCTATAATCAGCATCAACAACTCCTACTTTATTGGCAGGTGCTAAACCTTTTTTTGTAGCTAGTCCACTTCTAGCATATATAAAACCTGCATAACCAACTGGAACTTCTATTGCAAAACCTGTTTTAATAAGTTTAGTTTCACCAGGTTTTATAATTTCTTTATCGTCTAAACATGCATATATATCACTTCCAGCAGCATATTCTGAACCTAATGTTGGAATTTTAGCTTTTTCATTTAATAATTTTATATTTACACGCATACTGTATCTCCTTCATATAATACGATTTTTTTTCGTTTTAAACTTTTTTTTACGTCTATAACTCTTTGGTTAGATGAACCTTTCCATCTTAATAATGGACTAAATAAATCTATATTAAATGTTCCATCTACTAATACATCAATATAATTTAATATTTCTTTATCTTTTAATTCTTTATCAAATAAGTATCCAGACCACACCCATATACTTTTATTAGGATATGTTTCTTTATATATTTTACACAATTTAGTAGTTCCTTCTATATTTTTAGGATGAAGTGGTTCACCACCTAAAACAGATAAACCACTTATAAAATCTTTATTAGATAAATCTAATATTTTTTTAATAGTGTTATCAGTAAATTCTTTGCCACCATTAAAATCATGAGTTTCAGGATTAAAACATTCTTTACAATTAAATGCACAGCCTTGCATAAAGATTGAAACTCTAATTCCCTCACCATTAGAAATATCCATTTTTCTTATTTTACTATATTTCATTATTCATCCTTGTTATCAATGTGAACTACTCTTTCTTTTATTTCTTGTGTTCTACCTTTATTCCAGAAGTTGTTTCCAATATAACCACATGTTCTTCTTGCTACATTAAGTTTATCATGATCTCTATTTCCACAATTTGGACAATACCACTCTAAATCATCGTCTATCAAGATTTCACCCTTGTAACCACACTCTTGACAATAATCTAATTTAGTATTTAATTCGGCATACATAATGTTATTATAAATAAAGTTTATAACTTCTAAAATAGCATCTAGATTGTTTGAAAGGTTAGCTGTTTCTACATAACTTATAGCTCCACCTGGGCTTAATCTTTGAAATTCACTTTCTAGTTTTAATTTTGTAAATGCATCTATTTCTTCAAAGACAGGAACATGATATGAATTTGTAATATAATCTCTATCTGTAATTCCTTTTATTTTTCCAAATCTATTTCTTAAACATTTAGCAAATTTATATGTTGTTGATTCAATTGGCGTTCCATAAACACTATAATCAATATCCTCAGCATTCTTCCATTCATTACACTTATCATTTAATTTTTGCATTACAGAAAGAGCAAATTCTTTTCCTTTTCCATTATCAGTATGTGAATGACCTGTCATATATTTTACGCATTCATAAAGTCCTGCATACCCTAAAGAAATTGTTGAATATCCATGATGTAATAATTCCTTAATTGATTCTCCTTTTTCTAATCTAGCTAATGCACCATGTTGCCATAAAATTGGCGCTACATCAGAATTAACATTACTAAGTCTTTGATGTCTAATTTGTAATGCTCTATGACATAATTCTAGTCTTTCTTCCATTATATTCCAGAAAGAGTCAATATCTTTATCTGATGATAAAGCAACATCAACTAAGTTAATTGTAACAACACCTTGATTAAATCTACCATAATATTTTGGTTTTCCCTCGACATAGTTTTTAGCCTTAGAAATATTACCTAAACTGATTGAACGATCAGGCGTTAAGAATGAACGACATCCCATACAAGGATAACAGTCTCCTGTACCATTTTCATTTATTTTAAGTTCTTTCATAACTTTTTCAGAAATGTAATCTGGAACCATTCTCTTAGCTGTACATTCAGCTGCAAGCTTTGTTAAATAATAATATTTTCCATCTTTTCTTGTATTATCTTCTTCAAGAACATATAAAAGTTTTGGGAAAGCTGGTGTTATATAAACACCTTTTTCATTTTTCATACCTTGTATTCTTTGTTTTAAAACCTCTTCAATAATCATAGCAAGCTCATCTTTATATTCATCAGTTTCTCCTAAATACATACATACACTTAAAAATGGAGCTTGACCATTTGTTGTTGTCATAGAATTTATTTGATATTGAAAAGTTTGAACACCATCAATAATTTCTTTTTTTAAATCTTCTTTAGCATATTTTTCTACATCTTCCTTAGAAAATTTTCTCTTTTTATATTTTTTTAAATATGATTCATAACTACTTCTAACAAAAGGCGCTAAATGAGTAAGTGTGATTGTACAACCACCATATTGACTTGAACTAACTGCTGTTATAAGTTGTGTAGCAATTGTCATAGCAGTTAAAAATCTATGTGGTTTTTCAATCATTACACCATTTATATTAGTTCCATTTTGAAGCATATCATCTAAGTTAATTAAATCACAATTATGAAGTGCATTTTGAGCAAAATAGTCTGCATCATGAAAATGAATAATTCCTTCTTCGTGAGCTTTAACTATATCTTCTGGAAGTAAAAATCTTTTGGTAATATCTGTACTTGTTATACCAGCCAAATAATCTCTTTGAGTTGTAACAACTTTAGCATTTTTATTGGAATTTTCTGTATTCCAATATTCACTTTCTCCATCAATTAATTCTTTAATTGCAAGATCAGTTGTATTACTTCTTCTTACTAATTCTCTAGTATATCTATATGTAATATATTTTTTAGCAAGTTCATATCTACCAATAGACATAAGTTTCATTTCAATTATATCTTGTATATCTTCAACAAGCATTCTTCTTTTACCTAATTTTTCAATATATTTTATTATATTTTTAATTTGAATTTCTGTTGCTTGTTGTTCTTCTTCAACTTCACTATTAGCTTTTTTTATAGCTATTTCAATTTTTTCAGGGCAATAATCTACAATATGTCCATCTCTTTTGATTATCTTCATTCCTAAAACCTCCAACTATTTTACACACAAAGTATAGCACAATATTAAAAAATAGAATTGTGATAATTGTCACAATTTTAAAAAAATGATAAAATTGTTATAAGAGGTGTTAATATGGATGATTTATTAGGTAATATTAGTGAAAATAAAAAAAATGAACTACTAAAAATTTTTAAAGCTGATACCTTTATATTTAAAAAGGACTCAACTATTTTAAATATATTAAAACAAAACAATATTATTGTATATATTGAGTATGGACATATTGAAATTATTAGAAATGATTATGATGGTAATACTACTATAATTGAAAATTTAAAAGATCATTCTACTTTTAGTAATATAACATCATTTATTTCAAGCAATGATTATGAAATAATTACTAAGGAAGATTCAAAAATTATTGTTTTTGATTATGACAATATAATAAATTATAATGCCTACTTTAAACCATACAATATTTTTATAAAAAATCTTTTAAATATTCTAGCAAATAAAACATTAGAAAAAACAGAAAGACTTGAAGTAATTACCAAAAAAACAATTAGAGATAAACTACTTGAATACTTTGAAATTATATCTAAAAAAAATGGATCAAAAAAAATAGTTTTATCATCTTCTTTTACTAAACTAGCAGAATATTTAGGAGTTGATAGATCATCTATGTCAAGAGAGTTAAATAGTTTAAAAAAAGAAGGGTTTATCGATATTAAAGGAAGAAAAATAACTCTTAAATATAAAATGTAATAACTATTTTTTCAATACTTCATATACTACCTTAGGAGGTAGTTAAAATGTCTAATTTTTCAGATAACTTTTTTAACAAAATCGAAAAAAAAACTCACGTTGGAAAGGATACTATTTTAAAATTAGCTAAAAAGCTTCAAGAAAATGATTTAAAAAATGAAAATACTTTAAAAGAAGTAATACAAGAATTGAGTGATTTAACTGGACATAGTGTTTCAGAGGAAAAACAAAAGAAAATAATTGAAGCTGTAAAAAATGATAAAGTCCCTAAAGATTTAGATAAAATGATTTAAATGTAATACTTATTTTCTAACTGACATATATTTAGTTAGAAAGTAGGGATTAAATGGATAAAATAGAGATTATAAAAAGCATTACGGAAAGAACTGGAGGTGACCTATATTTAGGAGTCGTTGGCGCTGTTAGAACTGGTAAATCAACATTTATTAAAAAAGTTATAGAAAATTTAGTTGTTCCAAATATTGAAGATGAATACGAAAGAAAAAGAACATTAGATGAAATACCACAAAGTGCCCAAGGTAAAACAATTATGACAACTGAGCCTAAGTTCGTTCCTAGTAATGCTGCTACAATTAAAATAGATCAATTTGAAACTAAAATTAAATTAGTTGACTGCGTTGGTTATGTCATTAATGAAGCTAAAGGATATGAAGATGAAAATGGTCCTAGAATGGTTAAATGTCCTTGGTATGATGAAGAAATTCCCTTTATAGAAGCTGCTGAAATTGGAACTGAAAAAGTAATTAGAGACCACTCTTCTATTGGTATTGTTGTAACAACTGATGGATCTTTTGGAGAAATTAATAGAAGTAGTTATGTTGAGGCTGAACAAAGAGTTATAAAAGAATTAAAAGATATCGGAAAACCTTTTATTGTTGTTTTAAATTCAAGTCATCCAATGTTACCAGAAACAGAAAGATTAGCTGAGAAAATTAAAGAAGACTATAATGTACCTGTACTTCCAATTAGTATTGAAAATATGAATGAAAATGATATATATAATATTTTAAGAGAAGCATTATACGAATTTCCTGTTTTAGAAGTTAAAGTTAATATGCCTGAATGGATTGCTTGCCTAAACCCTGATAATTGGTTAAAAAAACACTATATTGATAAAATTAGAGAAAGTGTTTGCGATGTTGATAAATTAAGGGATATTGAACTTATTAATGACCATTTTAAAGATTCTGAATATATTGAAAAAGCTTATATTTCAGAAGTCGATACTTCAACTGGTATTGTTAATTTGAATCTTGATTGTAATGATGATTTATATAATCAAGTATTAAGAGAAATTATTGATATTGATGTATCAAATAAAGCTGAATTACTTAAATTATTCCAAGATTATAGTGAGGCTAAACAAGAATATGATCAAATTAAAGGTGCATTAAAAATGGTTAAACAGACTGGTTATGGAATAGCTTCTCCAAGTTTAGCTGATATGAAATTAGATACACCAGAAATAATTAAACAAGGAAGTCGTTATGGTGTTAAACTTAAAGCTGTAGCCCCTTCTATACATATGATTAGAGTTGATGTTGAATCTACTTTTGAGCCTATTATTGGTTCTGAACTTCAAAGTAAAGAATTAATTGATTACTTAATGAAAGATTATGATACTAATCCATCTAATATATGGAAAAGTGAAATATTTGGAAGAAGTCTAGATGTTATTGTAAAAGAAGGAATTCAAGCTAAATTATCTTTAATGCCTGATAATGTTAGATTTAAACTTAGTCAAACTTTATCTAAATTAGTAAATAAAGGGTCTGGAAATTTATTTGCCATAGTATTATAAAAAGACGATTACTCGTCTTTTTATTTGTTCATCATAATAAATAAAATTGTTGTTGCTATACCACCAACAAATCCAGTTACTAATGCCATAATTAAAGCATCAGCAAAACCAGCTTTTTTAACAAATTGTCTACCTGGTTCTTCATCAACTTGAATACTTTGATTTGTTTTTAAAAATTCTTCTGGAATATTTCTTTCAATGCATCTCATTTCAAGGCTACTTTTAGCACTCGTAATTTTATCAAGTTTATCTTTTTCTGAATCATTTAATAAATTATCCATTTCAATTAAAAATTGTTTTTGTTCTTCTGTTACAAACTCTGGGTCCATTTCTAATTGTCTTTTTATTAAAGTATATTTCTCATATTGTCTATTCATACTCTTCACCTATTATAGTTATAACATAAAAAAAAAGAGAAATCAATCTTCAATTTCTCCCTTATTTTTAAAATTTAAGACTATTGGTGTTCCTTCAAAATCAAATGATTCTCTTATTTTATTCTCTAAATATCTTTCATAAGAAAAATGAATTAAGCCTTTACTATTTACCCTAATATTAAAGGTTGGCGGTTTAATACTAGATTGATTTGAAAAATAAATTTTTAATCTTTTTCCTTTATATGAAGGTGGTAAATTAAGTTGATAAGCATCCATGATTACATCATTTAATAAACTTGTTTTAATTTCTTTTTTACAGTTATTTGACACTTTAATTACTTCTGGTAATAAAGTATGAATTCTTTTTTTAGTAAGTGCTGATAAAAAAACTATTGGAGCATATGAAGCAAAAGCAAATTCGCTTCTTATAAGTTGTATCCATTTTTTCATTTCAACATCTTTATTATCAACTGTATCCCATTTATTAACTGCAATTATG
Organism: uncultured Bacilli bacterium; assembly: GCA_934155005.1. Lineage (GTDB taxonomy): Bacteria > Bacillota_I > Bacilli_A > RF39 > UBA660 > CAJOJO01. Next base: position 16,760 of record CAKPGR010000016.1, read on the forward strand.
ATACCTTTTCCAGCCTCAATAGCATAACCCAAAATATGTTTATCATGCTCTATTATGCCTTCCTCAGCATTAATTACAACGACACAAACATCAGATCTATCGATTGCTTTCATCGATCTAAGTAAACTGTATTTTTCCACTTTTTCGTATACTTTTCCTTTTTTTCTCATTCCAGCTGTATCAATAACAACCATTGGATTTCCATGATATGTAAATGGTGTGTCAACAGAATCTCTTGTTGTACCAGCTATATTTGATACAATAGCTCTTTCTTCATTTAAAATAGCATTAACTAAACTGCTTTTTCCAACATTAGGTCTTCCAATCAAAGAGAATTTTATAATATTATCATCATATTCATCTTCTGTTTCATTAAAGTCTTCTGTTACTTTTTCAAGTAAATCATATATACCAATATTTTGTTCACCGCTTATATTAATATATTCACTAAAACCAAGTTCATAAAAATCATACATATGATCTTTAAATAATTTACTATCTGTTTTATTAATTGCTACAATCACCTTTTTTGATGATTTTATCAACATATCTCTTACTATATAATCATTTCTAGTTAAGCCTTCTTTACCATCTACAACAAAGATAACAACATCAGCTTCATCAATAGCAAGTTCAGCTTGAACTTTTATTTCATCATTAAAATCCATATTTTCAATATCTATTCCACCTGTATCTATTAAATAAAAACTATGTTTATTAAATTTAGCATTTCCATATATTCTATCTCTTGTAACACCAGGTGTATCTTCTATAATAGATATTTTGCCTCCCATTATACGATTAAAAATAGTAGACTTACCAACATTAGGTCTTCCAACTAAAGCCACAGTATTTTTTTTCATAAATTCACCTTCTTTGCTAGGTGTATTATAACATATTTGTTATTTTTTTACCATATTCTAATATATCATTTGTATCATAAATTAAGTTTACAAATTCTAAAAAAGAAGTTATTTCTTTTTTTGATAATTTATCAACTATTTCAATATAGTAATTATTTTTATAAAAATACAAATTGATTTTTTTTAATATTTCTTTTTTCAAATTTAGAATATCATCAACCTTAAAAAGAAATATAGATTCATATTTAATAATTTTCATATCTATTTGATTATTATAGTATGAAATAAATTCCAAGTCCTCTTTTTCAATTTCAATTACTGTCCCTATATTATAGTCTATATATATTGAAATATTATAAAAACCTTTTAATTCTATATTTATATATTTTTTAATTTTATTAAATAATCTTTGAAAATAGTTTTCTAAATCATCTATATCATTTTTATCTATATCGTTTATAGATTTTTTATCTAAATAAACAACTATTTTGTTATCTACATTTTTTATTTTCATAAAAAAATCACCTAATTTATTTTATGTGATTCTTTTACTTTTGTTTTAGACGATTCTATTTATTTTGTCATATACTTCAATTTTTCCTGCTTTTGTTACATTTGAAAATACAACAAAGTCATCTCCTACTACTAAATCTAAATCATTTAAAATTTGATTTCTTTGAGTTTGGTGTTTTGTTATACCAACTTTATCACATTTTGTAGCTACTATTGTAACAGGAACTTTGTAATATTTTAGAAAATCATACATCATAATATCATCACTAGATGGTTTATGTCTAAAATCAACTAACATAAATACTTGTTTTAAATTTTCACGATTAGTTAAATAATCTTCCATCATTAATCCAAATTTTTTTCTTTTTGCTTTACTTAGTTTAGCAAATCCATATCCAGGAGCATCTACTAAATAAAAACTATCATTAACTAAATAAAAATTTATCGTTTGTGTCTTACCAGGACTAGATGATGTTCTAGCATAATTTTTTCTATTTATTATGGTATTAATAAAACTACTCTTCCCAACATTTGAACGACCTACAAGTAAAAATTCTGGTTTATTATCAGTAGGATATTGACTTCTCCTTACTGCGCTTATTTTTAAATCAACACTCGTTATTTTCATATTTTATTCCCCTTTTTGATTCCTATCTGGACAAGTAGCTTCTTTGCAATTATCTACTCCATTAATAAAGCATGATACACAACTTGTACTTCCATCTCCTCCAGCATTTGATAAGAAAGTAAAGGCCATTTGAACAATTGATACAAGTAGGAAAACAGCAACTCCAGCTATTATACTTCTAATAAATGCACTATTAATTTCTTTTGTTACTTTTTCGTCACCGCTAAAAACTGCTCTTAAATATCTAATCATACCAAAAATAATAATTAAAAGTGGCGCTATAATTTTTCCAAGTGTAACTAACGCATTTATAAAAGTTGGAACTGCCTTTGGAATTGCTAAGGATTCATCACCGCATGTTACACAGCTACCTGCTGCCATAACAGAATTAGCATTAAAAAATAACACTGTTACTAACAATAAAATATAGATTGTTCTTTTCTTCATAATTAACACCTCAACTATATTAATATTATAACAACTTATTCATACATTTTCAAGAATATATCTAAATTATGAAATCTATTAAGATACCAGATAAGGCACCAATTAAATACAAAATTGTTAAAATCATCATATTTTCTTTTAAATTTTTATTGACTTTAAATAAAATTAATAAAGCTACTCCACTACCAGTTAAAAGACCAGCCATAAGTGATCCAAATGTTATAGCGCCTTTTAAGTATAATTCTGTAATAATAACACTTGCGCCACAATTTGGAATTAATCCAATTAAACTAGCTATAAAACTACCAAAAATACTATTTTTCATAAATAAATCTGTTATAAATGAAAAACCTAAATATTCAAAAATTATGTTAAAAACTAATTCAATAATTGTTATAAATATTAAAATATTTAATGTATGTCTTATGGTTGACATAATCAAACTATGATTACAATCACAATGTTCTTCATCACAAAAATCGTGTATATCTTTTTTTGAACGTTTTTTAAAAATTAAGTCAATAATAATGCCACATATTGTACCAATTATTACTTTAATAATTAATATTTTAAAAATTAAATCTAATTTTACTTGTTTAGAAATTAATATTGGTAACATTTCGTCTGAAGTTGATAAATATATCGCTATAAGTGTACCCAAGGTAATTATTCTAGTTGAATATAAATTTGTAGCTGATGTTGAAAAACCACATTGAGGAAAAATCCCTAATATAGAACCTATCACAGGTCCAAATTTTCCTGATGCTTCTATTTTTTCTTTTGTTTTATCACTCATTTTATGTTCTATTAACTCCATAATTAAAAATGTAATAAATAAAAATGGTAATAGTTTTATAGAATCTAATAATGTATCTATTAAAATATCTAACATAATACACCTCTTTTGCTTTTATCATTTTATCATTTTATTAGTTTAAAGGCAAATAAAAAGTGCTTTTAAGCACCTTCTTGTCTTCCTAAATAATCTATAACGATTGTAACTAATGAATTACTAAAATATGAAGTTGAATTAATATTTTCTAAAGCTGGGGTATTTAAGTATATTGTTTCTTTGCTTAAATTAACAAGTTCATATGAATCTGTAGTGTTAACAATAGATACTAATCCCTGTGCAAATAACTCTATTGCTTCTCCATTAAATACCCATTCCCCCACACCAACATAAACATCATTTGTCCCAACCTTCTTAAATCCAACTGATACAATATCAGTTGTTGGATCAAAATCAACTGATGTGACAGATGGATATGCTGATATTGTAAATGTTATTCTATAACATCCTATCGTATTAAATTTAATAGTATTTTGACTTGTATCTAATGTAATTAAATTTGTTAAATCTAATTCTGATCTATCGATGGGTATTCTTCCATTTGTTACTATTTGAACACCATCTTGTAATGAATCTTTATTAAAAGTTACTAAATAAGCAGTTCTTAACAATGTTGGACCTGTGTCACCTTTTGGGCCCATATCACCTTTTGGGCCCATATCACCTTTTGGACCTGTAACCCCCATTGGAATTTTAAAATTTAAAGTAGCATTACCATCTGTTCCTGTATTTATAACAGTTGCTTCTTCTCCAGGATTCCCTGTTGTTGTTTTGCCAATTTTTATCGTAGCAGGACCAGGATCTCCTTTCGGACCAGTCGGACCTTGAATAACACAATATTTAGATTTAAATTTAGAATCTTTCTTAATTTTTTCTAAAGCTTTTTTATATCCGCAATCTTTTAAATTATCCATATAATTACTCCTCCTTCTATATATATTATGTGAGTAATTATTTATTTGTCATAATATTAAAACTAATTTAATATAGATTTAGATATTGTTATAACTGGACGAACACCGCTATAAGTATCATAAACATAATGTTTATTAATACCACCATATCTATCCACTATCCACGTCTCATTACTATTTATCGGTGTACTTGTCCAATATCCCCATATATTACAGCCATTATATAAATTTTCATCTGCTATCTGACAGCCATTATTCAAACATCCACTAGTATTATTATAAAGCCATGCATATTTACTTGATCCGGGTGACTTAGCCGACTCAGTTTGATTATTACTATCAAAGTAAAACCACGAATTATTAAATTTTATATTCCCCGTTATTAAAGCTATCTCTTCTACTTTAATTAATCTAGCAGCTATTTTCCAGTCTTTTGTATCATTTGACAATGCTTTCGCCACTTCACTCATTTCACTATTACTTCCACTTGAATTATAAGCAACAACAGCTGTTGTATTATGGTCTAATATTAGATTAACAGATGTTGATCCTTCTTCATCATTGAATGTATACCATTTCATACATCCACTTTTTGTTCCTGTTGTTGATACAGCAAAACTTGGTGTGCATTTTTCTCCTGTTGTTGGATTATAATAGATAGCTGTTCCATTAGAATATAATTTTGCATAATTATTTATTTTACTATATAAATCATCTAAGGCATTTTGAAGAGTTGCATTACTTCCTAGACTAGATCCTGTTGGAGCATTTACTGATACATCACTTGCATAAAATTTAGTTGCCGCATATACTCCTACGCTTCCAAATATTAGTCCACCTATTATTATTCCGAATATATTTTTCTTAATTAAATTTAAAACTTTCTTCATACACTTAATCCTTTCAACACACAAAAAAAGAGGGTTTTATACCCCCCCCC
>CAKPGR010000017.1 GCA_934155005.1 uncultured Bacilli bacterium
TGGGCGATATAGGACTCGAACCTATGACCCCCTGCTTGTAAGGCAGGTGCTCTAACCAACTGAGCTAATCGCCCAACTCATTTGACTAATTGAGTATAACATTTATATTTTTATTTGTCAATATTTTTTTCTATCCAAGTTGGTAAAAATTTTGCTAAAGTGGAAAAACCGTGCTCTGTTTCAACAATTTTTCTCTTTTTAACAAATTTATTTCCTTGTTTTTCTATATTTTTAATACTTAATTTCATTTGTGATTTACTATCATCAATATCTAAAATTTCAACATTTATATCATCATTTATATTAGCAAACATTTTAGGGTCTTTAACATATTTAGAAGATATTTCTGAAATATGTATTAAGCCACTATACTCATCATCTAATTTAACGAATATTCCATAATCAGTTATCCCACTAACTTTGCCTTTAACTATTTTTCCTTTTTTATATACAGCCATAACGACACCTCAAAATAGATTATAACACGATTTTATAAAAATATAAAGTTTACTTTTATAAAACTAAGATGTATAATCTATTTGGTGATAAAATGAGTGATAAAGAAAAAATTATTGAAGTTATTGATCAATTAAGGCCTTTTTTAATTAATGATGGTGGAAATATTGAATTTGTTGATTACAAAGATAATGTTGTCTACATCAAAATGATGGGAGCCTGCGCTGATTGCGTCATGATTGATGCTACATTAAAAGATGGAATCGAAATGGCTATTAAAGAAGAAGTCCCAAGTGTTAAAGAAGTTATAAATATTAATTAAGGAGCCATTCAATAGTTGGAATGTTAATAAATGTTTTAATATTCATATATATTTTTTTTACCATATTTTCGTATTTTAAAGTATTTTCCAATACTTTTTTTATTTGCTCATCATTAGAGTCATTATTAATTACATTTTCAAAAGTATCAAAATATAAAGTTGGATACATCATTCTAACGAAAAATAAAATTATTTCTTCATTATTAAAGTTATTTAAAATCATATCATTTAAAATTTTCTCATAAGTTATTTTACCTTCAAACATAAATGATTTAAAATATTCGCTCATATCTCTTGATCTTGAATCTATAACTATATTAAAAGGATTATATAAATCATATAAAGTAGAATCTCTATCAATTCTTTTATGTGATATATATGAATTTATTTCAAAATCAAACTCATTTAAAAAAGATATAGCTGTCTCTACATATCCTGAAAAATAGGGAAAACTTTCTTTTAATAATGGATATTTATCGCCAAATTGATTTATTTGGTATTCAAAATAATCCATTTTAGCACTCCACAAATTTTTCCAATTCAAATTATTTTTTACTGGAATATATAGTTTATTAAATTCTAATATATCATTATAGGTTGCTTTTTTGTCTAGATATAGATATGAAACCATTAATATATAAAATTTATTTTCTATTTTTGTTACATAGTTATTTTCAATATTTTCTAATATTTTATGTGTATATATTCCATACTTTTTTAAATCTTCACTTAACTTTATAGTTTTTGATAGTTCTTCTAATGAATTATTGTATTCTATAATATGATATTTAAAATCTCCCATTATAAAATAATACTTTCCCTTTGTTTGGTGAATTTTGTCTATCTTAATATTATAATAATATTCTAGGTTGTTTTTCATCTAATTCACCTCATTATAATTTTATTATCTTTATATTTTTTTATGAAAAAAGTTGGAATATATCCAACTTTATTTATTCATTAATTCACCAACGTATTTAGCTAATCTAACCATTTGACTACTATATCCCATTTCATTATCATACCAAGCTACTATTTTTACCATTTGTTTACCCTCAACTTCAACAATATTAATCAACTCTAAGTCTACAAGAGCACCTACTGTATTGCCGATAATATCGCTAGAAACAATAGGATCATTTGTAACTCTAATAGTTTCATTTTGATTAATATTAAAAACTTGTTTAATATTTTCTATTGTAGTATTTTTTTCAAGTTGAAGTGTTAAATCGATTACTGAACCTGTTGTAACTGGAACACGATAAGCTAGCCCATCCAATTTTCCTTCTAAATTAGGAAGTACTTTTCCAATCGCACTTGCTGCTCCTGTTGATGTTGGAACAATATTTGCTGCAGCTGCTCTTCCTCTTCTTGATTTAAATCCTTTTTTATGCGCTACATCAAGTGTTGCTTGATCGTTTGTATAAGCATGAATTGTTGTCATATAACCTTTTTCTATTTTAAAATAATAATCCATTATTCTAAGAACTGGTGCTAGACAGTTTGTTGTACAAGATGCTGCTGATATTACTTCTTCTGTTCCATCTAACGTTTTTTCATTAACATTATAAACAATTGTTTTTAAATCTCCCTTAGCTGGCGCTGATATAATAACCTTCTTTGCACCTGCTTTTATATGTGCATAGGCTTTATCTTTATCTGTAAATAAACCTGTGCATTCAAATACAATATCAATATTTAATTCTTTCCATGGTAATTTCTCTGGATCTGTTTCTTTGTAGACTTTAATTTCTCTTCCATCAACAATAATACTATCTTCTGTTGAACTAATTTCTTTATTATATAATCTATGCGAAGTATCATATTTCAATAAATATGCTAAATCAGAAGCTGCTGTAAGATCATTAATAGCTACTACTTCTAAATTAGGATCTTCTTCCATTATTCTAAATACTAATCTACCAATACGACCAAAACCATTAATTGCTACTTTTGTCATTTTATCCCCTTCTCCATATTTATTCATTTTGATTTTAACATAACTAAATTCAATTTTTTGTCTTTTTTTATCTCTTTTATAAATTTGTTTACACTTTGTAAAACAAGGTAATTAATTTTAAACTAAATGTCGGTATAAATAAAATCTTTTATTTATATTTAAATATATAATAATTTTTTGAATAATGTTTGCTATAAATTATCTTACATTACTCAAAACAACTTCCACCAATGAATTCCCTTAGAATAGAATCTTGTGGAATGTAATCACTAGGTATTGGTAAAAAGTTCCTTAAAAAATTAATTAATCTTAGTGCTTCACTATACATAGGGTCTGTTTCTGGAACTGAGAATAATAAAGGTTCTGCATATGTTTTTAAAATTCCAAGTTCATAAACTAATGCTGAATTAATAATAAAATCTGCATCATCTTGAAAAGGAAAGATATGTTTTTCTTCTCCCTCTCTAATATTTTTCCACATATTTAAAGTATCAGACGCACTATAACTTCTATACTTATTGTCTCTAACAATTCTTCTTAATTTTCTTGTATCACTAGTATGAATACGATTATGGTTATCAATATTAAGTTGTGTTAGAGCATTTATATATATTTTAAATTTTTGATTTCTTTCAATTGAAATTGTTAAATCTTCGTTTAAAGCATGTAATCCTTCAATAATTACAACGTCCTTGGGTTCAAGTTTTAATACTTTTCCTTTATATTCCCTTTTACCAAGCAAAAAATTATACTCAGGTATTTCCACTTCTTCGCCAGCAAATAATTTCATTAAATGTTTATTGAATAATGTTACATCTACAGCATTTAATGATTCAGTATCTAACTCTCCATTTTCTAAACGTGGTGTTTTATTTCTATCTACAAAGTAATCGTCTATTGATATTTGATGTGTTTTAACACCTTTACTTTGAAGATAAGTTTCTAATTTTTTACTTGTTGTTGTTTTTCCTGCTGAGGAAGGTCCTGCTATTAAAACAAGTCTAATTGTATCATTATTTTGATATATTTTTTCAGCTATATTAGATAATTGATTATTATAATAAGTTTCAGCTAGTCTTATTAAATCATTATATTTACCATTTGATACTACTTCATTTAAATCAGAAGCATTTTCTATTCCTATTTTTTTACCCCAACGTGCATAATCTAAGAATGTATCAAACAACATATTATGATGAACATAGTCTAATGTACATTCTGGATTATAACAATCTGGATAACTCAAAACAAAGCCATTATCTCTTATATAAGTAAGTTTAAAATCATCTATTTGTCCTGTCGAATAAGCAAGTTCTCCATAAAAATAATCATACATATCATCAATACGATATAAGTTTATATAAGTATTACTAATATATTTTAAAACTTTAACTTTATCTATTTGTCTTTTTTGTTTGAAATATTTTATAGCGTCAAATCTTGAAACGCTAACTTTATTTATTAAATAATCTTTTTTAGATATATTTTTCATTTCTTCTTCTATTCTTTTTATAATAGGTTTATCAATTTCAATACCTTCTATTTCACAATAATAACCTTTATCTATCGAATGATGTATTATAGTTTCTATTTCTTTTCCTAAAACTCTTTTTACAGCTGTTATAAGCATAAATTGAGTTGTTCTACCATAAACACCATTACCAAGTCCGCTACTTCTATCAAAAAAATCAACTTTACAACTTCTAGTTATTTTTTCTTCTAATTCAGTAACATTATTATCAACCATACCGATTAAAATTGGATAATTATATTTATTTTGAAATTGTTCACTTATTTCTTTTAAAGTAACATTTGAATCAAATTCTACAACATCTAAATCTTTGTAATTAATTTTAATTTTATTTGTCATGATATCCCTCTTATTCTATATACATTTTACCAAATAATGTATAATTTGTCACATAATTTAATGAATATTTTCTATTTTTATTACTATTATAAAAATAGAAAGGATGATTTAATGAATTTAGTTCCTACAGTAATTGAAAGGTGTAGTAATGGTGAGAAAAGTTATGATATATATTCAAGACTTCTAAAAGATCGAATTATTATTTTATGTGGAGAAATTAATGATACAAACTCTAACATTGTAGTTGCTGAATTATTATATTTAGATTCTATAAATAATGATGATATAAGTATTTATATTAATTCTCCTGGTGGTAGTGTTACAGCAGGTATGGCTATATATGATACTATGAATTTTATAAAATCTAATGTTTCAACTATATGTGTTGGTATGGCTGCTAGTATGGCCGCTTTCCTTTTAAGCAGTGGAACTAAAGGAAAAAGATTTGCCCTTCCTAATAGCGAAGTTATGATTCATCAACCACTAGGAGGAGCTGAAGGTCAAGCAACAGAAATTAAAATAGCTGCTGAAAGGATCTTAAAACTTAAAGATAAAATGAATAAATTATTATCTAAAAATACTGGTCAAAGTTTAAAAAAAGTAGCTATTGATACCGAAAGAGATTATTTCTTAGAAGCAAATGAAGCCTTAGAATATGGCCTTATTGATAAAGTCTTATAGAAAAAAGACTTTTTTTAGTCTTTGTAATCAATATCAATAATATCACTTATAGGAATTAACTCATTATCAATTGTTATTAATGACTTTTCATTTTTACCAATAATTTTTTTAGTTGTTTGATGATCACTAAAAGTTATCAATACATTTGCTTTATAAACATATCTTGGAGATGTAAAAATGTCATTTATTTTTCTTTGTACATCAATATTATCTTTCTTTACCTTTCTTTCTTCGTTACTTGATATTGCATATGTTTCATTATTATTTAACTTCTTATTTATTTCACTCACAAAAATTTTTGGTTTTTTATTTTCCAACTAAATCACCTCTAATTAATAATATGAAAAAAATTGTTCAAAATTCTATTTATCTAACTTTACAGAAATTATAAATCCTAAAAACATTAATATTATAGAAAGAAAGTTTATTTTAAAATTTAACAAATTTTTAATAATTATAAATATAGTTGAAAGCATCAACCCAAAAATAATTAAATATAAATTTTTTTGATAGTGTTTAAATAAATAAGATATAATCTTTGAAAGAAAAAGAAAACTTAATCCAAAGCTTGATATAAAAATCAACATTTCAATTGATAAAGGATTGGAAAATATTTTTAGCATAAAATTATAACAACCTAGAAAAATATAGATTGCAGTCCCACTAATTCCTGGAACAATAGTTGTTAAACTTTCAATTATTCCAAGTATAAAAATAGTAAAAAAATTTATTTTTAATTTTATTTTATATATTTTAAAATTTATTAAGATTAACAAAATTATAGGAAAAATCAAAAAAATAATATCCTGTTTTTTCGTAATAGAAACTTTTTTAAACAACTTAGGGATTATTCCAAGAATTAAACCAATTATTAAAGACATTGTAAAAACATAATATTTACTAATTAATAATAATAAAAATCTACTACTTAAAGTTATAGCTAGCAAAATACCTAATCCTAATGGGAATAAATATAAAAAGTTTTCTTTAAAGTTTTTAAATAAATTTGCTATTTTATTTATACTCTCTTCATAAACATTAAGTGTTATTGCAAGTAAGCTACCACTAACACCTGGAATTACTTTGCCGCATCCTATAATAATACCTTTTAAAAATAGTATAATTGAAGACATTATATCACCATTTAATTATATTATTTACTTGTTGTATTCATTATTCTTTTTGTGATATAATTGTCTAAACGGGGAGATGTTTATGAATTTAAAAAATTTAGATAAAGATATGATTAAGAAATTAGGAATTATTTTAGGTAGTATTGTAGCTATATTTGTTATTTTTGTTTTCGTTAAATTAATAATAGGATCTAGAATAGAGTATAGTGAAGTTGAATCTAGAATGATAATAGCAGCTAAAAATTATTATAAAAGTAATGCTGATAAATTACCAACAGTAAGCGGTGGTAAAGTAAGTGTTAGCGCTGATGCCTTAATAGAAAATGGTTTTTTAAAAGACTTAACTAAATTAGTTAAAGATAAAGATGCTAAATGTACAGGTGAAGTTACTGTTACTAATAATAATGATTTACTATTTTATTCAGCCTCTTTAAACTGTGGTAAATATTATGAAACAAGAAAATTAAAAAACGTACTAACTGAAAATGTTGTAACAAGTGGAAATGGTATTTATAATATAAATGGTGAATATATATTTAGAGGTGATAATGTTAATAACTTTATAACATTTGCTGATAGATTATGGAGAATTATTAAAATTAATGATGATGGTTCAATTAGAATTATCGATGTAACTAACTATTATGAAACTTCATGGGATGATAGGTATAATAGTGATTTAGAAAATTATGAAGGAATTAATGATTATAGAGTTAGTAGATTAAAAGAAAAATTAGAGGAAGTTTATAATAATGGAGAGTTAACTGATGATCAAAAATCTTTAATAGTTAATAAAAATTTATGTGTTGGAAAAAGATCAATAGATGAAACTAATAATAGTGGATCAGTAGAATGTTCTGATGTTGTTGAAAATCAACCTTTATTACTTCCTCAACCTAATGAATTTGCTCTTGCAAGTTTGGATTCTAAATGTTCTAAACCAAGCGATCCTGAATGTACAAATTACAATTATATGGCTGATTTAAAACATTCAACTTGGTCAGCAATTGCTGATAGTGAAACATCATATAAAGCTTTTAAAATTAACAAAAGTGTATTCTTATCAAGAACTAATAATTATAGTTATATTACATTAGTTACTACTATAAATCCAAATGTTAACTATGTATCTGGTGATGGTACTGAAAATAATCCATACACATTTAAATAAATCAGGAATTAACCTGATTTATTTTTTTTTGCCTTTATTATTAATCTTTCATTTTTATTTTTACAAGTTATAAGAACAAGATCTCCTGTTTTAATAATATCGATATCATATTTTGAAACAATATTTATACTAATAACTTCATAAAAGTAGCTATTATTTAAAGATGTTATTTTTATTTCATCGCCTATTTTAATTTTATTTAAATTCAAAAATATATTTGGAATTGCATGCCCAGCTAAAACAATATGATTATCATCAAAACTATCATATTTATCCATGGTAACATGATTTAGTAAATTTAAATTATTTATTCCTATTACTATTTCCCTTTTTATTTTAAGTCTATCTATTTCTATATAACCAACATAATCTGTTTTATTTACTATTCCATTATGAAATATTTGATTAATTTGAATATCGTGAATTTTATAATCAATTTTCTGAAATAAAAATATAGATATTATAAAGATAGGAATTAATAATTTATTTTTCATTTTTATATATATAAATAGTAATAACAATAAGGCCTATAATGGATATTATTTTTATGTAATTAACTGTATTAGGTAATTCTTCTTTTATTTCATTTATATTTTCTTTATCATAAAGATCTTGGCTTTCTGTCTTTTTGACATCATTATTTTTTATATTATTTATCTTATTTGATTCATTTATTTTATCAGCATCTAATGTATCTTCTATCTCAATATAAGATATAACTTCTTTTGTTTTAGCATTAATATATTTTAAATTAACTATATATTTTTTATTTGTTTTTGAATCTAAAATATAATATTTACCAAGTGGAAGTTTATCTATAATAAATATTCCATCTTTTTCTATATCAAATTCTTCAATTAGTTCATCTTTTTTGTATGATACATTACCATCTGTTATATCCGCAGCAGCATATAAAGTAAAATGGTTATTGTTTGATAAATTTTCCACATATATTTTTCCAATTGCTTTTTCTAAGTAATCATTAATTCTATATAAACCATCTGTTGTATCACCTTCTTTTATTTCAAATGTTAAAGGATCATCTATCACATAATTTTTAGGTACATTTATTAATTCTATTTTATACTTTCCTTCTTTGAATACTTGTTCAGAATAATAAATACCATTAGCTGTATTAAATATCTCCGTTTCTTCATTATTATCTAAATTTACTATTTTAAATTCAATATTTTTATCAATAAGATTATTTAATTTTTTGTCTAAAAAATTAATCACAAGTGATGAAGTATATTCATTACTGGCACCAATAGTTATATCTGATTCATATGAAATATCATCATCTAATAACATTAAGTCTTGATTAGTGTTACTGCGATAATAATTTAATCCTTTACCATTTAGTTTTCGAACCAATTTTATTTTTGATTCTTCACTAGATAAAATTTTAATATAAAGTTTATTATCATTTTTCCATACTTGGTTTTTTGAGTTGTTAATTATTTCATAATTTTGAAGAACATTATTTTTATCTTCTAAAATAACTGTGGAAAAGAAATTATCTTTTATAGTTGTTCCATCAAATGAAGGCTTTTTTAAAAAATTCGTAGTATAATTATTTATTTCATTTTTATAACTATCTATATTAATTATATTTCCACTTCCATTAGGACCTGTTGTATAATAAACTGTTCCGCTTCCAATTATTTGTTCCCATATCAATTCTTGAGCTGCCATATAGTAAAACCAGTTATTGTTATTATCGATAAAATTCTTGGAGTAATGAGCAACTAGTTGCATATACATTAATTTATCTTTATCTATTCTATCAAAATAATAGTTATCAATATAATACCCATCTTTCCCTACAATTTTAAAAGGTTCATAACAATAAACTAGTTTACCATATATTCTAATATATCCCATCTGACCGGAGTATGTTTTATCAGGGCCAATTCTATTACTATAAATATCATTTAAGTACGCTACCTCTGGTGTAAAGGCAAATGAATGATTAATAAATGACATAAATAAAGCTAAAAACATACAAATTTTAATTGTCTTTTTCATATTTCTCCTTTCGAGCAAATACTATAAAACAATTATTTTTATTTAGCAAATAAGAAAAATTATATTTTTATAACAAAAGAGACTTAAATTTTGAATATTTAAGTCTCTTTTTTATTTTTTTACCATTAATAAACTAGAAATATATAAAATTTATATAAAATTATTTAAATAGATTTTTAATTTTATCTATAACTGTTTGTTTAGTTTCTTTTTTAGTAGTTGATTTTGTTTTTTCAACTTTAGTTTGTGAATCAACCATTAATACAAATTTTGTTTTTCCAGTTGTATCATTATTTTTCATAGTAAATGTGTCATAATCATTTCCTAATTTAACTAAAGCTTTTACTTTATCTTCTGTACCTTTGACTGTTCCATTTACTAAATTAACTATTGATTGAATTCCTTCTTCATCAAATTTACTTACACCACTAGACAATGTTTCTGTTCCATTAGATAATGTTGATATTCCACTATCTAAACTAGACACACCACTATTTAAATCATTTAATCCATTTGTTAGTGAAGTAATTCCTTCATTTAATGTTTTTAATGATTCAACTGTTCCTTTTTTAGCAGTTTCAGCAACTTGTGTAGCAACTAATTCTGATGTAGTCCCTGCTGTTGTTTCAGCTGTTGATAAAGATGTATTATAAGCTGTACTACTAGCAACTGATTCAAGTAATGCTTTTAAATATGTATCTGATCCAACTGCTGTCTTTAATCCATTGTAAGCTGTACAAAATTCTGTATATTCTTCGTAACCTTGAACCATTGTTCCTGTACTTTCATAAACACCACAAATATTAATTAATCCATCAATAGTAGTTTTTGCTGTCGTTTGTATAGTTGCTTTATTTGATTCGACTGTTGATTTAGCTTGTGTTGAAGCTAATGTTTTAATATTATTTAATGTTGTATCATCAATAGCAGCACTATTTTCTACTTCATTAATTTTTGATGTTAATGTATCACTAATTTTTTTACTTCCTAAATATGCACTTGAAGCACCTTGTGATAATTTAGTAGAACCACTTTTTAAAGTTTTTGTTCCATTTTCTAATTCTTTTGCACCATCAACTAATTTTTTACTTGATGAACTTAATGTATTTAATTTTGAATATGCTCCATCTAATTTGTTAAAAATTGATAAATCATCTTCACTGATTAAATCAGATGAAACAACTGAATATATAGAACCTAATTCGAAATTAGTTGTATCATAATTAATTGTTATGGTATCAAAATCAGATAACTCTTTAAAATCTAAACTTTCATATAATCCTGGTGAAGCTAAGGCTACTACAACACTTTTGCTTCCATTTGAAACTACTCTACCATTTGTTACACTAATATTAGAATTATTATCATTTGAAATGATTGTTCCCATTGTTACGATAAATGGTGTATACATTGTTTCATATTTTCCATTAACATTTACAGTATGAGCATCATTGTTTTTATATTTCATTTTAATTGTTACATTACCCTTTTTACCAAGTAAATCTTTTAAAGCAATACTTTTACCATTTAATTCATAAGTTATATTTAAACTAACGGGTAATTCTTTATCAGTTTCACCTTGATAGTAAATATCATTTCCTTTATTATTCCAAGTAATGTTTGTTCCATCTACTTTAAATGTTTCTTCACCATTAATATTTAAAATATTTTTTAAATTTGTTACATCAGAAATAGTTTCTGTTCCATTTGCTGATAAAAATTCACTAGCAATTGTACTTTTAACACTACCATCACTGTTTAATTTTGAATAAACAGTTTCTTCCTTAGATAACGCATATACTGGACTTGTTGCCATAACAATAGATAAAGCCAAAGTACAATAAGCAGTTTTCTTAAATAATTTGTTCATATTATCTCTCCTTTTTAAATTCTAAACTTGTTTTACATATTAATTTATCAAATATTAATAATATGCTTGGTACAACAAATATAACTACAGCCATACTTATAATTGCTCCTCTGGCTATTAAAGTACAAAGTGAACCAATCATATCTATCTTAGAAACTATACCAACACCAATTGTAGCAGCAAAGAAACACATACCACTTACAAATATTGATGATACAGAGTTATTAAGCGCTGATTTAACAGACTCCTCTTTTGTTTTTCCACTTTTTCTTTTTTCTAAATATTTTGTTGTCATTAATATTGCATAATCAATAGTAGCTCCTAATTGAATAGTACCAATTACAACTGATGCTATAAATGGAATTTCTGTTCCTGTAAAATATGGAATTCCCATGTTAACAAATATAGCAAATTCAATAGCTGTAACTAGTAGTACTGGTAATGAGATTGATTTTAAAACAATCATCATTATTATAAATATTACAGCAATTGATGTATAGTTAACATTGTGAAAGTCTTCATCTGTTATTGTTACCAAATCTTTCATTAAAGGCCCTTCACCAGCTAATATTGCTTTTTTATCATATTTTTTAATTATTTTATTTACTTCTGATATTTGATCATTTAATTCATTTGTAGCTATATCATAATCTGATGCTACAACAATCATTTTATAATTATCTGTTTCATATATTGATTTTATATCGTCTGATATCATATATTCTGATAATTGATATTTACTAAGAATTGTAGATGGAGATATTACTTTTGATATACCATCAACTTTTTCTATTTCACTAACCATTTGATTTAACTTTTCATTTGATAAATTTGAACTTACTAAAACCATTTCTTGTGATACCATACCGTAATCTTCTTTTAATGTTTTAGTAGCAATTGAATATCCATAATCATCTGGTATTGATTCATCTAATTTGTAATAAACTGATGTTTTACTTTGAGCCATATATGCTGGAATTAATAAAATTAGAAAAATAATAAATATAGCTTTATAATGTTTCATTGAAAATGCTTTAATTTTATTAAATTCTGGCAAAATGTTTTTATGTTTTGTTTTTTCTATTTGCTTATCAAAGATTAGTAGTAATGCTGGGAATAATGTAATAACGCAAATAACACCTATTAATACTCCTTTTGCCATTACTAATCCAATATCTTTACCTAATGTAAGATTCATTGTGCATAATGCAAGGAATCCAGCAATTGTAGTAAGTGAACTTCCAAATACTGATGTTAATGTTTCAGTAATTGCTTTACTCATTGCTTTTTCATTATTTTTATTTTTCTTTTTAGCTTTCTCATATTTGTGATATAAGAAAATTGAAAAATCGGTTGTAACTCCAAGTTGAAGTACCGCAGCAATTGCTTTTGTTATATAAGATATTTGTCCTAAGAAAATATTTGTACCCATATTATATAAAATTGCAACTCCAATATTTAGCATTAATAATATTGGAACTAAATATGAATCTAATGATATTTCTAGAACAATTATACATAAAATAACAGCAATAGCAACATATAATAACATCTCACTATTAAATAATTGTTTAGTATCTAGTACCATAGCACTCATACCACCAATTTTCACATTTTCATCAGTGATAGAACGCATTTTTTCAACAGCAGCTAATGTTTCATCATCACTAGTTGATCCATTAAAGGTAACTAGTATCAATTGACTATCCCCCTTAGCTACTTTATCTTTTATTTCTGATGGAAGCATATCTTTTGGAATTGATGTACCAGTTAGATCACTAATACTAACAACTTTTTCTACTGTATCAATATTTTTAAATTGATTTTCCAAATTTAATATTTCTTTGTCTGACATATTATCAGCAACTACAATAGAAAAGGCCCCCATATTGAATTCATCTGTTAAAATTTCTTCACCTTTTAACGTTTCAATATCACTTGGCAAATAAACTAAAATATCATAATTTATTTTTGTTTTTACATAACCAATTATAGTTGGTATTAAAAGTAACATCGAAATTATTAATATTTTGACTTTATTTTTACAAACAATATCGCCTATTTTTTTCATACTTTCTCCCTCTTTCATAAAAATCACGTCTATAATAGCACAAAAATGACCGTCAGTCAATATATTATATTCTTTTTTTAAAAAAATATTATCTTTTTTACCAAAAAAATTGACTATTGGTTTTTTGTGAGTTATAATTCTACTAGCAAAAGGGTGATTTTATGATGAAAATTGTTAAAAATTTAAAATCAAAAGCTGAAAAAAACAAAATAGATAAAGAAAATAAAATAATTGATTCAGCTTATAAATTATTTATGGAAAAAGGAATTAATAATACTTCTATTCAAGATATAGTTAATGAAGCGGGAGTAGCTAAGGGAACATTTTACCTATATTTTAAGGACAAATATAAATTGCAAGAAACTTTGATTATTAGAAAGTCATATAAGTTATTTCATAATGCATTAGATAACTTAAATCCTGATATCATAAAAAATTTTGATGATCAAATTATTTTTGTAATTGATTATGTTATTGATGAGCTTGCTAAAACGCCTGATTTATTAAAAATAATATATAAAGATTTAGCTCTTGGTTTCTACAAAAATGGTTTTTCTTCTATTTTAGATGATGATCAATTAGGTATTTATGAAATATTTAAAAAGGGAATTGAAGAAAATAAACTTGAAATAGAAAGACCCGATATAACACTTTGTATGATTATTGAACTTGTAGGTTCTACTTGTTTTTCATCAATTATAAATAATAAACCACTACCAATAGATGAATATAAACCTTACTTATATAAAACTATTAGATTAATATTAAATGAAAAAAACTGATTTAAAATCAGTTTTTTTTAGAGTTTTCAAAGTCAATGTTTTAAATCAAAGACTTATTTTTCATTATAATCATTAACATACTTATGAAGTTTTCCAATTTTTTCATCTAAAGCTCTTATATCAAGAGAACAATTATACATTTCTTCTTTTACTTGTTCTGGTATTTCTTTTGGAAATTTATATTGGATTTTATGATCTAAACTAGCCCAAAAATCCATAGCAATTGTTCTAATTTGAATTTCTGCTTCAACATATTCTGTCTTGTTATCTATAAAAATTGGAACTTCAACAATTAAATGATAACTTGTATATCCCGTTGATTTAGGATTTGTTATATAATCTTTTTCTTCTTTTATTCTAAGTTGATCAGAAGTTTTTATTAAATTAACTATATTGTAAACATCTTTTATAAAAGAGCAAACAATTCTAATTCCAACCATATCATGAACATGATTTTTAAGATTATATGTATTTATCTCATATTTTTTCTTTTCTAATTTTTTACATGCACCATCAAGAGATTTAATTCTTGTTTTCACATGTTCTACTGGATTATAATTATTTTGAAAAACATATCCTTTAATCAAAATATCTATATTAGTTTTTAATACTTCAAGTGCAAAATCATACTTCAACATTAATTTGTTTATTTCATCATCTTTAAAATGATTCATTTTATCACTCTTTCTTTTAGTAAAAGAATTTTAACACATATTTAAATTTTAATCAATATTAAATATATATTTTTGATCATAATCAATATGTAAAGTATTATGGTTTTTAATTTCTCCTTTGATAATTAATTTAGATAATTCTGTCTCTATAACATTACTTACTAGTCTTTTAAGAGGTCTAGCACCGTAATTTGGATCAAAACCTTCATTAATTAATTCATCTCTAGCACTTTTACTTAAATCTATTTTAATGTCCATATCTTTTAATCTAGTTTCAAGATCATTAATTATTTTATCAAGTATTTTAGAAATACTATCTTTATCTAATGAATTAAAGACAATAATATCATCAACTCTATTGATAAATTCTGGTTTAAAATATTTTCTAAGTTCATCTAAAACAAGGTCTTTTTTTCCATCTAATATTAAATCACTACCAACATTTGAAGTCATAATAATAATCGTATTTTTAAAATCAACCGTTCTTCCATTTGAATCTGTAATACGTCCATCATCCAAAATTTGAAGTAATAAATTTAAAACTTCTGGATGAGCTTTTTCAACTTCATCAAATAAAACAATACTATATGGATTTCTTCTTACAGCTTCTGTTAATTGTCCACCTTCTTCATAACCAACATAACCAGGAGGCGCCCCAATAAGTCTAGATGTTGAAAATTTTTCCATATATTCGCTCATATCAATTCTAACCATATGCTTTTCATCATCAAATAATTCATAAGCTAGTGTTTTAGCAATTTCTGTTTTACCAACACCTGTTGGTCCTAAAAAGATAAATGAACCTATTGGACGATTTGGATCTTTGATACCACTTCTTGATTTTAATATAGCATCACTTACTAATTTAATAGCTTCATCTTGACCCATGACTCTTTTTTTCATATTATCTTCTAAATGTAATAATTTTTCTTTTTCACTACTCATTAATTTAGAAACTGGTATGTTTGTCCACTTAGATATAACATACGCTATATCATCATATGTAACAACATCACTTAAAAGTTTGTTTTTTTCTTTATTATTTAAATCTTTTAATTCTTGCTCTAATTTAGGAATAGTACCATGTCTTAAAACAGCTGCTTTTTCTAAATCATAGTTATTTTCCGCTTTATCTAATTCAAATTTAGCTTTCTCTATTTCTTTTTTCTTTAATTTCATTTTATTGTTAATTTCTTTTTCTTTATTCCAATTATCACTTAATTCTTTTTCCTTTTCTTTTAACTCGCTAAGTGTTTTATCTATTTGCTCCATTCTTTTTTTAGAGGCTTCATCCTTTTCTTTTTTTATTGCTTGTCTTTCAATTTGAAGTCTCATAATATCTCTTGTAAGTTTATCTAATGAAGTAGGAACTGAATCCATTTGAACTCTTATAGTAGCACATGCTTCATCAATTAAATCAATTGCTTTATCTGGCAAAAAACGATCTGTTATATATCGATTTGATAATGTTGCAGCAGCTACAATTGCTTTATCTTGAATTGAAACACCATGATGAATTTCAAATCTTTCTTTTAAACCTCTAAGAATTGTAATGGTATCTAATACTGTCGGTTCTTGAACAATTATTTTTTGAAATCTTCTTTCTAATGCCCCATCTTTTTCTATATATTTTCGATACTCATTTAAAGTTGTAGCTCCAACAACATGTATTTCACCACGAGCTAACATAGGTTTTAAAATATTAGATGTGTCCATAGCTCCTTCCATATTTCCGGAACCAACAATCATATGAATTTCATCAATAAACATTATTATTTTTCCATCAGATTTTTTTATTTCATTTAAAACTTTTTTTAATCTCTCTTCAAATTCTCCACGATATTTAGCACCTGCTATTAATGAAGCCATATCTAGTTCCCATATAGTTTTATTTTTTAAACTACTTGGAACATCACCTTTATTTATTCTAAGAGCTAATCCTTCTATAATAGCTGTTTTACCAACACCTGGTTCACCTATTAAAACTGGATTATTTTTTGTTTTTCTTGATAATACTCTTGTTATGCTTCTAATTTCTTCATCACGTCCAATAACAGGCTCAATTTTACCCTTTGAAGCTTCTTCTGTTATATTCCTTCCATATTTTTCTAGAACATTTTCTTCATTCATCATATTATCACCCCTCTACTTGTAATTATAGCACTTTCTTAGCACTTGTCAATATCGAGTGCTAAAATACGACAAAAAAAATTAATAAATAGTATTATTATATTTTTTTAATAAATCTTCACACTTAATGCTCTTTATGTTTTCGATTTTTAATATATTTTTTTCTTTTCCATCTAAATAATTATAAATAAAATCATCTCTAAATCCTATATTAGCAACTTCTTTTCTATTTGTACCAAAATAAACAGTCTTTATATTTGACCAAATAATTGCTGATAAACACATAGGACAAGGTTCACTAGTTGCAAATAATACACAATCTTTTAAATCATATGTATTTAATTTTTGACAAGCTTGTCTTATTGCATTAATTTCAGCATGAGCTGTTGGATCATTATCTTTTAAAACTGTATTATGACCAATAGAAATTACTTGATCATCTTTTAATACTAGCGCTCCAAATGGACCACCTTCACCTTTTTGAATTCCTGTTAAAGCATCTTTTACAGCCATATCCATATATTTCATATATATCACCTTTTTTCCAAAATAAAAGAAATAATTTTCATTATTTCTACGCTTATATTAAAATGTTTTGTGAGAGTTTAATATAAACATGAAAAAGAGAAAAATCTTCTTCACGATTTCATTATACCCTATTTGTCGAAATTTGTCACTATATTTTTAAAATTTTTATCTTTTTTTTATATTTTTTTAAAAGCTCTTCTACAAATATCGATTTTTTATTATTTGGAGTTAAAAGATAACAGTAGTTTTTAGTTCTTGTAAGCGCTACATAGAATAGTCTTCTTTCTTCACTATATGGATATTTTTCATATTTAGTAACTAGTCTAAATAAAGAATCATCTTTCATTTTATTTGGAAAACCATTTATTTTATTTGTTAGGTTTATAATTATTGTATTATCACTTTCCAGTCCTTTTGATTTATGAGCTGTTAAATATCTTATTTTTATGTCTAAATTATCAAGATAAACTAAGTTATTATTTTCAAATTTAAAGCTATTATCTATAAAATTATATATATCATAATTATTCCTACCTATTACTAGGATTTCACTATGACTTTTATTATAAATATATTTAATTAATTTTTTAAACATTATTTTTTCTTCTTGATAGTAAACAATTTGTATTGGGTAATTTAAATTTTTTATTGATTTTAAGTTTTTTTTAACTTGTTTTTTATTTTTCATAACAAATGAACCTGCAATATTAATTAATTGATTACTATTTCTATATGTATTTTCAATTTTTAATATTTTAGATTCTTTGAAATATTTTTTAAAATTTAAAAACAAATTCAAATCACAACCTGTAAATCTATATATTGATTGAAAATCATCACCAACAACCATTAATTTAGAACCTGTTTTATCTTTTAAAGCTTTTATTAAACTAAACCTTAAATATGATGTATCTTGATATTCGTCAATTATAATATATTTTAGTTTCTTATTAAATTTGTCTATATTTTTAATTGCTTTAATCAACATATCATCAAAATCTATTTCGGCATTCTTATCTAAATAGTTTTGATAAATTATATAAATATTTAAAATTAAAGTAAGTAATGTTTTTTCCTTTCTATATTTAAAAATATTTATAGATCTTATTTTTTTTATAAACAAGTTAAAATTATTTAGTTCATAATTATTGGATTTAAATAATTTTATAAAAGTTGAAATCAATTTTTCTAGTTCATATATTTCCTTTTTATTTATATATTCTTTGTAATCTTCTATATTTTTTAAATTTAAATATCTTATTAATTTTTTTAGTATTATTTTATTTTGAAAAATGTCAAATTTAAAAAAAGTATCAATAATATTATCTAATGTATCTGTACTGGCAATTTTATATTTATTTTCTAAAATAATTAATCCTAGTTTATGAAATGTATATACATTAATATCTAAATTTAACTCTTCTTTTAATTTATTTTCTAAACTTAAAGTAGCTTCCCTAGTAAAAGATATACACATAATATCACTAGGATTAATTTTTTGATTTTTAATTAAATATTTTATCTTTCCTAGTATAGTTAATGTTTTACCACTTCCTGCTCCTGCTATAACTAATAATTCATCTGATTTATCATAAACTATTTCTTGTTGTTGTAAATCTAATTCATATTTACCAACTTTCATAAAAATCACCGATAGTTATTGTATATTTACTAGTTGTCGAATTTTTTCTAAAAATGTTTATATATATGTAAACCTTTATTTTACATAATTTTATTATTGCACATGAGATAATACTTTCGAGGTGAAATATGAATACAGCGACATATATACCAAAAGAAGAGTTACAAAAAACTGTTGGCAAAAATATTAGAAGAATAGCCTATGAAAAAAATATTAATTTAATGAAATTATCAGAACAAGTTGATATGTCATATGAATATTTAAGATGTATTGTTTCACCAAAAGGTAAAAAGCAATTATCTTTTTATTCTATATATAAATTTTCTATTGCACTTAATGTTTCACTTGATGAGCTTATAAAAGACTAGAAATTTCTAGTCTTTTTTTGTTAAAAAATCAATTTACATCATCAAATAATTGTCTAATATCTATTTCTAATGCATCAGCAAATTTTCCTATTGTTTCTAATAATGGTGTTTTATCTATTGATAAACATTCCAGATCTCTAACATATCCATGGGTAAGACCGGTTAAATCTGCAAGTTCTTGAAGTGTATACTTTCTCATTAAACGATATTTTCTAATATTTTTTCTAACAATCATAGATAATTGTTCTTTAGAATATCTACTGGTCAAAGTATATCACTCCCCTTCATATTAAATTATTTCACAAAAATTTCAAAAAATATGTCGCCTGTGTGAAGTTTTTATGTTATAATAAATTTGAAAGGAGTTGCTAAAAGATGGAAGAAACTGTAAGGGAAGGAAAAATATCTATTGCTGCATTAATAATAAGATTAATAATTGACTTTTTCGCAATTTGTATTATTATTGGTTTTATTTGGTTTGTAAAAGATTTAATAAAATTCTTTACTACTAAATTAATTATTACTAACAAGAGAGTAAATGGCAAAACTGGTCTTATAAACACTAATGAACTAGATAGTCCATTAAATAAGATAAATGGTGTTCAAGTAAGACAAGGTTTGTTTGGAAAAATATTTAATTATGGTACTATTTCTATAACAACTGCATCTACAGTATTTAATTTTGATTATATTGATAAACCAAATGATTTTAAAACTATTTTAAATAATCAAATAGAAAAATACGATGATGATAGAATCGAAAAACAAGCTAAAAAAATGGCAGAAGCAATGAAGTAATATTAAAAATGTAAAACCTGGCTAGTTATATAGTCAGGTTTTTAATACAAAATATATAAAGCAAAAGGAAGAGATAAACTCTTCCTTTTGAAATACTTCTACCAAGTGTATAAATACACCTGCAAAAATCTAAAGCACTTTAATTATACCATTTCAAATAGTTAAGTCAACACTTTTCCTCGATTTTCTTTAGATTTATTATAAATAGTATTTTGCTTTCTAATAATTCTATTTGTTTCTTTTATTTCTTCAAAAGCATAGTACCTCTTTATTATTTTTAGTATAGCATCATTATCTTTTTTAGTAATAGTTGCTTTAGTATTATTAAAATCACATATAAACTTAATTTTCTTTTTTTATAATACTTCTAATGAAAGTTCTTCTTTAATAATATTTACCATTGCTTCCATCCTTTCTTTTTTGCTAGAATAGTTTTTAAACATAAAAAAACTAATCCATTTCTGAATTAGTCATTTATCATAACTCGAAAAGTTCGAGCAGATTTCAAAGTGGGGCGCGATAAGGGGATCGAACCCTTGCATAACGGAACCACAATCCGCCGTGTTAACCACTTCACCAATCACGCC
>CAKPGR010000018.1 GCA_934155005.1 uncultured Bacilli bacterium
AAACTAATTAATATTTTAAGAAAAAATAATGTTAAAATATATTGTGTATCTGGAATGAAATTTTCATTTCATTTGAAAGCAAAAGAATACTTCGTTCATAAATATTATGGAAATGATATAGAAGTAATTTCAACAAAAAATCAGCAATTAAAAATAGATGCAGCAAAAATAATTAGCAAGGTTAATAATTGTAATTTAAATGAGGTATTATTTGTAGATGATATTGAAGAAAACATTATTAACTTTGATAAGATAGGAATAAATGCATTATTACCTGGTGATGTTGATTCGTTGATAGAAAAGTAAATAAAGTAGGTGAAAATAATGAATAATGAAAATAAAACTAATATAAATTGGTATCCTGGTCATATGGCCAAAACTAAACGACTAATAAATGAAAAAATAAACCAAATAGATATTGTATATGAACTAATAGATGCTAGAATTCCTTTTTCATCCAAGATTGTTGATATAGATAATTTTATTCATAATAAACCAAAAATATTAATTATGACAAAATATGATTTATGTGACAAGGGAGAAACAAAAAAATGGATAAAGCATTATGAAGATATTGGTTATAAAGTTATTACTATGGAGCCTAGTACTAAAATAAATACTATAATCGATGAAACAAATAAATTGATGGAAGATGAAAATAAAAAAAGAAAAGAAAAAGGCTTAAATAAGAAAAAAACTAGAATACTAATAGTAGGTATACCAAATGTTGGTAAATCTACATTAATTAATAAGTTGGTTTCAAAGAAAGCTGTTACCGTTGGCAATAAACCAGGAGTTACGAAAAATTTAGACTGGATTAGAATAAATGATGAATTAGAAATGCTTGATTCACCAGGAATCTTGTGGCCAAAATTTGAGAATCAAAATATTGCTCTAAATTTGGCAAGTCTAACAGCTATTAAAGAAGATATATTACCTCTCGAACACGTTGTTTGTTATATTTTAAGTATGCTTTATAAATATTATCCCAATATATTAAAAGAAAGATATAATCTAACTGAACTAGATGAAGATTTTATAAATGCTTTTGATACTATTGGTAAGAAAAGAGGTTGCTTAGTAAAAGGTGGGTTAGTTGATTACGATAAAGTATGTACAGTTGTTATGAATGATATTAAAAATGAGTATATAAAAGGTATTACATTTGATAGGTATGATGATATTATATGAATTTGAATTATGTTTTCACTAGTAATTTACCATCACTTGATTTACATGGCTATGATAGAGAAACAGCTCGTGTAGCAATTAATGATTTTATCAATGATAATATAAAAATGCAAAATGATACTATTTTAATCATCCATGGTATAGGCAGTGGAATCTTAAAAAAGACAACACAAGAAACTTTAAGAAAGAATAAAAATGTTATAAATTATCAAATAGACTTTTTTAATCAAGGAAGTACAATAGTTCGTATTTCTGTTTGACAAAAAACTTATTTTGTGCTATAATTTTAACTAATAACAAAGAACAAAAACCTTTGAAAAATAAAGGAATTTGTAAAAATGTTATTAAAAAAATCATAAAAAGTTGACAAATTGAAAAAATAGTGATAGTATACGTGGCATAAATTCGAAGGGGGTTATTTTATGTATAACGAGAGAACAAATTTTTCAATTAAGAATGTTATTATACAATTCTTATTTATAGCTTTATTTATATTTGTATTAATATGGCTATTTCCACTAAAAAGTGATTTAAAAAATTTAGGATCAAATGATTCGACTGATTTATCTGTTTTGACAGATAGAATATTTAATGAAAATATTATAGCAATGAAAGATGCTGCTAAAAGTTATTATACTTTAGAAAGATTACCACAAAATGTTGGTGATAAAGTAAAAATGACTTTAGGTGAAATGTTAGATAAAAAGATTATTTTACCATTTAAAGATAAAAATGGAAAGTCTTGTAGTTTAACTGA
Source organism: uncultured Bacilli bacterium (assembly GCA_934155005.1). Lineage (GTDB taxonomy): Bacteria > Bacillota_I > Bacilli_A > RF39 > UBA660 > CAJOJO01. The sequence goes on from CAKPGR010000018.1 coordinate 1,949, forward strand.
TTCATATGTTGAAGTAACTAAACATGATACTGAATATGTTATGAAAGTTAATTTAAAATGTAGTGATGAAGAAAATTACTTATTAGTATACATGGGATGTTATGATTATTGTTCAACAACAATATGTGAAAAAAATGCTTCTGATATTTCAACACCAGTTATTTACAAAGCAAAAAAAGAAACAAAAACAAAAACAGAAACTAAGAAAAATGTAATTAACAAAATTATTGACATAGTAGTACCAGATGAAAAACATTATTGTGAATATAGAAATGGTAAATATTATGATAAGAGTGGTAATGTAGTATCAGAATCAGCTTATAAAGCTTCATGTGAAAAAGTTGAAGTTAAACATTATTGTGAATATGTTAATGGAAAATACTACGATAAAAATGGTAATGTTGTTTCTAAGGAAGAATATAAAAAATCTTGTGAAACACCTGTTGTAATTGAATACTTATATGAATATTCAAAAACTAATCCATCAGTTTGTAGTGAGTCAGATTGGTCAAATTGGTCAACAACACCTGTATCTGCATCATATAATACAAAAGTTCAATCTAAAACTGTAACTGAAAAGAGATTAAAAGGGTATAATGTAAAAACTGCTCTTGATAAATCAAAACCAATTTATGGTACAAAAGAAATAAATACAGGAGCTACTACAACTAAAAAAGTTTGTACAGCTTATGGTAATGTAGCAACTGGTGAATACACATATAGTGATTGGGCATATGTTGGAGATGTATATTTAACTTATTCACCATCTGATAGTGACTCTGTAAAATATGTTTGGGTTGATAATTCTGACTGGATATGTGGTGAAAATTGTACTTCTGGTACAACTCATAAATATATGAAATATACAAGAACAAAAACACCAATTACTAGATATCAATGTACTAACTGGGAGACTAAAACAGTTCCTGTAACAACAACTGTAAGAGTAATTACAGGGTATGAAACAAAAATAGTAAGTAAAACACCAGTTTATGATGAAGTATTAACAAAATATTATAGATACAAAACTAAATCATGCACAAAAGAAAGTACATCAACAAAATGGAGTACTTACAATGATAAATCATTATTAAACGCTGGTTACAATTATACTGGTAACAAAAAACAAAAATAATCATTATTTTAAGAATGAAAGGGTGATTTTATGAATAATATAAAAGAAACAATAGAAGCTAAAATAAAGTCTTTTGAAGAGGTGGCTAATAATAATTTAGCCTTCTCTAATAAAGAAGCAAAAAGATTAAAACAAATAGTTGAAAATCTTTGTAAAGCAGCTAAATTATCAGATGAAGAACAAAAATCTTATATGGATAGAGTTGATAATATAGTTAATGTTGCAAAAGATGATAATAAATTTGTTTCAGAAGTTTCACCAAAAAATGTAGAAGTTAAAGAAATTTCTAGTTTAAAAGATAAAATAAAACGTAATAAGTTTAAAATAGCTGCTATTGTAACAGCAGCAGCAGTTACTGTTGGTGCAGCAGGTAATTATTTAAGTAAGAACAATCAAACTGATGTAAAAGCTGAAACAACTACTGAAAAAGAAGAAAAAGCAACTATGGATAAAAAGTTTGTTAAATTTAATGATGAAACTGTAGGTTCAATAGATGATGCATTAACTTCTGGTATCAATTTAACTACTGATGAAACTTTAAAAGATACAGATAAGGAAACTTATGCGAAGGTATTAACAAATTATCGTATTGTTGCTAATATGGATGATTTTACAAATTTAGAATATGCTGAAATGTTTGGGGAAAATAATAACCCAACTGAGGATTTGATAGAAAGCTTTCTTGAATATAATGAAAAGATTAACAAACATTTAATGACTGTAACAGACAGCACAAGATTAGATTATAGTAATTTATATAATAATGAAAAAGATGCAGAAGTATTAAATGAAAGTGAAAGATTAATTGCTGTTATGAATGATTCTCAAACAGATGATGCAAAGTTAACAGCTGCTAAAGAGTGGTATAGTTATGTTACTAATATATTAACTTCAACTGAAGGGGATATAGCTTTGTCATCACAAGCATTAGATACCTTAGTTACTCATAGTGAAGCTTATGATGAGTTAACTAGAGGTTCTTATGAAAATGTTTTAGGTGCTCATATTGATGATGAATTAGAACATAAATTTAATATTTCTAAGGCTGCTTGTTTAGGAATAAAGGAAGATTCTAACTTAAATGTAGAAGAAGAAAATATTTCAAATCTTAAAAGTGAATTTAGAATTCCACTTATTAATAAATTAAATGCGAAATATGATAATGCTATATCTGAAAGAGCATTACAAATGCAACTTGGAAATAAGCTTAATACTGAAAATTCATATGAAAAAGATGTTGAATACGTAAAAGAAAAAATTGATCTTTCAAAATATAATAGTGCTGATAGTCTTCTTCAAAAACAAATAAATGAAAAAGGTCTTAATAAAAGTGAAAAATCAGTAAATGATAGTGGTGTTTCAGATGGAAAAGGTGGAATTTATGATAAAGCTGATATGATTGCTCATGGTGTTAATCCATCAGATCCAAATGCTGTTGCTAAATATAAAAAATCAGTAGAAGATGAAACAAAAAAACAAGAAATAGAAGTAACAACTAATTCAAATGGTAAAGTCATAGATCCAAATGAAATAAATAAGTATGCTAATATGGGATCAAATGACTATGCTAATGGAACATATAATGAATCAAAAGTTCCTAGTGATTACTTAGAATTTTATAGAAGTGGTAGAAATGCTGCAAAAGAATCAATGGATGCTATTAAAGATGAAGAAACTAATACTTTTGAACCAGCAACTGGTGAAAGTACAAAAACAGAAACTGATATTAAAACAGATGATTATACTGATCAAAATAATAATTTTAATAATAGTGATTCTAATATTGAATACGAAGAAAAATTTGTACCAATTGATGGGTCAGAAACTATTACTAATGAATCAGAAATAACAACAGATGATTACCTAACATCTTATAATGATGATATAGAAATTAATGATACATATTATGCTATTGAAAATAATGATTTAGAAGAATTAAAAGAATTTAGAGATCAATTATATCAAATAATTGAAAGTGACGTTGAAACATACGATTACACTGATGATAATGTAAAAACAATGTAGTAAAAATATAGTGTAAACCACTATATTTTTTCTTTGACATACTTTTATATTTATGATACTATTTATAATAGAGAGAGACTAGGGAGGCACCAGTATGAAAGGAAATTATGCTTTTGAATATGTTAATGAAAATGAATTCCATAAACTTGAAAGGTCATTAAAAAAATACAATATGTTAGCATATAAAAAATTATACTTTGATTATTATCCAAATTTAAAGGATGGAAATTTTTTAGGAAAATTAGTTGCAACTAATAAAGATAATAATACCAAAACTTATGAACTAAAATTACCTACTGATGCTTTATTTTCCAAAGTACATGGTGATATAGAGTTACACTATTTAGTATATGAAAACGAAAAAATTGTTATGTTAAATACACTAACACCAGAAGATATATTAACAGAGGGACATCAATCTGAGTTAGTAACTTATAAAGGTGTTATGGTTTCAAAAGAACACTCAGAAAAAGATTTATTTAAAATTAATTTATTAAATATGTTAAACAAATAAAAAAATCAAATTAATATTTGATTTTTTTGTATACATCTTCAACATTGTCTAAATTATTATTTTCATAAACTGGAATAATGTGTAAATGATAATGTTTAACTTCTTGAACAGAACCATTATTTTGAGTTAGAATAATTCCGGTTGGATTAAGTTTATTTTCTAACTCCTTTTTAATGTCTTTGGCTACTTTCATAATATGATTTAAAGTTTCACTATCAATATCATCTAAATCTTTAAAATGTTTTTTTGGTATTATTAGAGTATGACCATTACTATGTGGATTAACATCTAAAAATGCTTTAACAATATCATCTTCATATACTGTATAAGATGGTATTTCATTATTCACAATTTTACAAAATATACATTCCATATTATCACCACTAATATTATAACATATTTTTTAATGTTTAGAATAAAATTAAGTATGAAAAAACCAATAATAGCCTTAGTATCAAGAATATATGAAAAAAATAATAAAAAAGTATATGGTGTATATGAAACATATTTGAATAAAATTATAAAAAATGGTGGAGTACCACTAATTATACCTAAAATACAATTAGATATTGAAAATAAACTAACTGATAAAGAAAAAGATGATTTAACTAAACTTTTAAAACTATGTGATGGGATAGTTATGCCAGGTGGAGACGATCCATACGATTATGACTTTTTTATTAATGAGTATGCTATAAAAAATGACATTCCAATTTTAGGAATTTGTTTAGGTATGCAAATAATGGGATTAAGTGATGGTAGTGAGTTAGTAAAAATAAATAATCATTATTTAACAAAACACTTTGTATATTTAAAAAACAATACATATTTAAAAAAAATATATAATGAAGATAATGTAATAGTTAATTCAAGACATAAATACGCTATCATTGAAGTAAAAAATTATATAGTAAGTTCGATTAGTGATGTTATAGAAAGTATAGAATATCCAAATAAAAAATTTAACATTGGAGTTCAGTGGCATCCAGAAGAGCTAGAAGATGATAAACTTTTTAAGGAATTTATCTCTAAATGTAAGGACTAGAAAAAATAGTCCTTTTTTGCTATAATTAAAAAAGGTGATTCCATGAAAAAATATATAAAAGGTAAATATAAAAGAAGTATATTTGAATCCAATAATGGGTATGTAATTGGTAATATAAAAATAAAAGAAACGAATGAAGAATTATTAGTTGATTATACTAATAAAGAGATAACTTTTACAGGTTATTTTGCTGATTTAAATTTAAATGATGATTATATATTATATGGTGATGTTGTAGAACATTATAAGTATGGAATTCAATATCAAGTAAAAGAATATCAAAGAATAATGCCAGAAGATAAAGATGGAATCGTTGAATTTTTAAGTAGTGATTTATTTCCAGGAGTAGGAGAAAAATTAGCTATAAGAATAGTTGATACATTAGGAAAACAAACACTAGACAAAATATTAGAAGATAGAGATGTATTAAAAGAAGTTCCAAAAATAACAGAAAAAAAGATAAATGTCATATATAATACTTTAACTAAGTATGAAGAAAGTCATAAAATTGTTGTTTATTTAACAGAATTAGGTTTTAATATGAAAGATGCTTTAAACATTTATAATAAATATAAAACTAATACAATACCAATTTTAGAAAATAATATATTTGATATTATTGATGATGTAGATGATATTTCATTTTTAAAGATAGACGAGATTGCTTTAAAATTAAATTTTTTAAATGATGACATTAGAAGAATAAAAGCATGTATTGTATACATAATGAAAATGTTGACCTATAAAAATGGCGATACATATTTAATGTATGATGATATAAAAAGAGAAACGCTTAATTATTTAAAATTTTATATTAGCGATGAAGATTTTCTTTTGTTTTTAGATGAACTTAGATTTGATACAAAAATTGTTTTAGAAAATAATGAATATTATTTAAAAGAAATATATGAATCAGAAATTACAATTGTTAATAAAATAAAAATTCTTTTAGATAAAGAAAAAACAAAATATAAAAATATAGAAGATAGAATAAGAGATTTAGAAGAATTTAATAATATAAAATATAATAGTGATCAGAAAGACGCTATAAAAAGATCGTTAGAAAATAACATTTTAATTATTAATGGTGGACCAGGAACAGGAAAAACAACCATTATAAAAGCTATTGTTGATTTATATATAAATTTAAATGGTAAAAATGCTAGTGATTTTATTGCCCTTTTAGCGCCTACTGGTAGAGCAAGTAAGAGAATGAGTGAAGTAACAAATCTACCAGCAACAACGATACATCGTTTTTTAAGATGGGATAAAGATACAAATACATTTAACATAAATGAATATCAAAAGAATAACTCAGAACTTGTAATTATTGATGAAGTTAGTATGATTGACGTTAATTTACTTGCTAATTTATTTAAAGGATTAACTGATAATATAAAGTTAGTATTAGTTGGTGACTATAATCAATTACCAAGTGTTGGACCAGGAAACGTTTTAAAAGATTTAATTGAAAGTGACATAATTGATAAAATTCATCTAAATAGATTATATAGACAAAGTAATGATTCATATATAAATAAATTAGCTATTGAAATAAAAAATAATGAATTAACAGATTATTTAAAGACAAAAGATGATTATGCTTTTTTAAAATGCAGTCAAGAATCAATTCCTAGAAATTTAAGTGATTTATGTTTAAAATTAAAAGAAAAAAATTATAATTATCAAGATGTACAAATTATGGCTCCAATGTATATAGGACTAAATGGAATTGATAATTTAAATAAAGAGTTACAAAAGGTATTTAATCCAGCTAGTAAAGATAAAGAAGAAATAACATTTGGAAACGTTATTTTTAGAGAAAATGACAAAATACTTCAATTAGTTAATATGCCAGATGAAAATGTTTTTAATGGAGATTTAGGATATATAAAATATATTATCAAAGCCTCAGAAAGTGAAAGTAAAAAAAATGAAATTTATGTTGATTATGATGGCTTAATTGTTAAATATTTACCCAATGATTTTATAAAAATAAAACATGGCTTTATAATAAGTATCCATAAAGCCCAAGGAAGTGAATTTAATTTTGTAATTTTACCTATTTGTAAGCAATATAGTAGAATGCTATATCGAAAATTAATTTATACAGCTATAACCAGAGCTAAAAAGAAATTAATTATTATTGGAGATAATGAAGCATTTAGATATGGTGTTTCAAATAATAATGAAAAATTAAGAAATACAAGTTTAAAAAATAGACTAATAAATATGTATAAAAATTAAATTAATAGATAAAATAAAAATGTATGTATAACATACAAAAAATCATATTTTTTAGCAAGAAGGTGATGAACTTGAAAATAATGAAAGATGTAGCCCTTATGGGAATGGGCGCAGGAGCTGTTTTAGCATATCAAAAATATAATAAACAAGTTATGGATAAGATGAATAAGATTATAAATAAAGCAAATGAAAAACTAGAAGATATGATTTAACAAAAAAACTCCCAAAGTGGGAGTTTTCTTAATAGAAAGGTAGTATCCTATATAGGATACTATAAAGGAGTAATTTCTAAAAAGATTTACATTAATAGATGTCAGATCTCTCTGACAATATAATCATAACACAAGTTGAAAAATAATAGCTGTTTTTCACAAAAATTTCATAGTAATATTGAATAATATTAAAAAATATTTTATAATACATTAAATTGGAGTGATTGTATGAAACGTGTTTTATTTATGTTAATTATGATAGTATCATTATCATTTTTAATAACTATATCAAGTGGTGAAGCTAAGGACAGTAATAGTGTAGTAGAAAAAATAAAAATTGACAATATGTTTAATGTAGATAAGGTAACTGGTGAATCTGAAATCTTTAAAAAAAGTATAACTAACGATACACCAAAAGAAAAGAAAGAAAAAATAACAGAAGTTCCTGTACTTAACTATCATTTCTTTTACAATGATGAAACTATTTGTAATGAAGATATATGTCTAAATATAGATAAGTTTAAAGAACAATTAGACTATTTAAAAAAAGAAGGATACAAGACATTAACAATAGATGAATTTAAAAAATGGATGTATGGAGAAATAGAATTGTATGATAAATCAGTATTAATTACTATTGATGATGGGGCTTTTGGTACTAGTAAAATTAATGGCAATTACTTAATACCTATATTAGAAGAATATAAAATGCATGCTACTTTATTTCTAATAACAGCATGGTGGGATAAAGAAAATTATCAATCAGATTATCTTGATATAGAATCACATGGATATGATATTCATAGAGTTGGAATTTGTGGATTTAAAAATATAGAATGTTTAAATCATGAGGAACTTAAAGACGATTTCTCAAAATCAATAACTTTAGTTGATAATAATATAGCATTTGCTTATCCTTTTTATGATTACACAGAAGATTCAATATCCGTTTTGCAAGAACTTGATTTTAAAATTGCTTTTGTTGGCGGAAATAAAAAAGCTACAAGAAGTGATAACAAATATTTAATACCACGTTATCCTATATATGATAGTACAAAGATAGAAGATTTTATAAATATGGTAAAATAAAAAAGCAAAAATTGCTTTAAATAAAATTTTTAGATAGATCTTTTAAATCATCTAATTTAATTGTTTTTTCCATGTTATCTTCTTTCTTTTTTTTATTTATATTAATAAATTCATTAATATAAGAAATTAAGGATAATATTTGTAAGTTAATAGTTGCTAATTTAAAACCATTAAAAAGTCGTACAAAAGAATTACTAGCAATAGAAATAGCAGCTATAATAACAGTAATAAATAAAAAATTTGTCTTAATTTTGCCAACCATAAGAGATTTTATTTTTTTAGTTTTTAAATAAACGTATAAATTAATAGATCCAATCAATATTTCTAAAATAAGAATAAAAGAAATAGAATGATTTTTAGGAATTAAGCAAATAATAATTCCAATAACAAATAGTTTATCAGCAATAGTATCTAATGCAGCGCCAGTCCTTGATGTACAATTTAAATATCTAGCAAGCTTACCATCAATAAAATCAGTTAAAGAACCAATTATAATTAAAATAATAGCAGGCACATAAATTTTAAGCAGAATAAAAATTACAATAATTGGAATTAAAATAATTCTTAAAAGTGACAAAATATTAGGAATTTTTTTTATAAAATCTTTTTTCATAACACCCTCCATATTATTAATAATATTCTAACACTTTATTATTAATTAATCAACGAATAATATTATACAAATATCATATAATTTATTGTATTAAGAAATTAATACATTTGGAAATTCATAGTGTTTATGGATTTCCTTTTTTTATTGTTATTAAGATAAGTATATGATAAAATTTAAATAGAAAGAAGGTACTTTATGTTAGAAGTTAAAAATGTAACAAAATATTACGGAGATTTTAAAGCGGTAGATAACTTGTCCTTTGAAGTAAAAGAAGGTGAAATATTTGGACTTTTAGGCGTTAATGGAGCTGGAAAAACAACAACATTTCGTATGATAATGGGACTTTTAGAACCAACAGAAGGTGAGATTACCTTGGATGGTAAAAAAATAGATTATAGTGTAACAGATGAAATTGGTTTTTTAACAGAAGAAAGAAGTTTACTTACTAAATTAACAGTAAAAGAACAATGTTTATTTTATGGAACTTTAAAGGGAATGAAAAATAAAGAAATATTGAAAAGAATGGATGAATTATTAGAAAAATTTTCTATTAGTGAATATAAAGATAAAAAAATAAAAGAATTATCAAAAGGAAATCAACAAAAAGTACAGTTTATAACAGCAATTATAAATAATCCTAAATTACTTATACTAGATGAACCATTTTCAGGATTAGATCCTTTTAATGTAGAATTATTTAAAAAAGAAATCACTAGGATGTCAAAACAAGGTAGCATTATTATCTTTTCTTCACATCGTATGGAACATGTAGAATTATTTTGTAAAAAATTAGTAATTATTCTAAAAGGAAAAACAGTATTAAAAGGTTATCTTACAGATATAAAAGAAAAATATCGTAAAAAAAATATCTTCATAAAAGGAGATATTTCAAAACAAGAATTAGAAAATATAGATGGTGTATTAGAAGTAATAGAAAAGTCAGATGAATTTGAAGTTAAGATAAAAAATAAAGAGACCTCAGAAAAAGTATTTAATGTTATAAAGAAAAAAAATAATATAACAAAATTTGTTGTTGATGAACCTTCTTTAAATGAAATATTTATTGAGAAAGTTGGTGAGTCTTTTGAAAAGTAAATTAGAGTATTTAACAAAAGTGAGTTTAGAAAGAAAAATAAAAACAAAATGGTTTTTAATAGCTAATATAATACTTGCTGTTATAATAGTGGGAATTATAAATATAGATAATGTTATTAAAATCTTTGGTGGAGATTTTAATAAAGCTACAAAAGTTTATATTATAGATAATGCTTCTAGTTATGAAATATTAGCTGATCAAATAAAAAATAATTCACAGTCTATTTTAGAAACTAATTTTGAAGTATCAAAATATAAAAAAAGCATCCAAGATGTAAAAAAAGAAATAAACAAAGATAATAATATTATAGCAATTGTTATAGAACCTGATTTAGAAGAAACATTAAAAGTGTTTGTAATATCAGAAACTTATATTGATACTATAAAAATGCAAATATTAGAGCAATCGATAAATAATACTAAAATCAAAATAGCTACTTATAATTCTAATATAAATGAAGAAACCCTAAATAAAATATATAAAAATATTGAAATTAATCGTCTTATTTTAGATAAAACTAAAAAATCAGAAGAAGAAAGTATGAATACTATTATGACAACCGTTTTTCCTATTGTTATTTTGCCATTTTTTATGCTTACTATTTTTTTGATTCAAATGATTGGAGCAGAGGTTAATGATGAAAAAGCAACTAAGGGAATGGAAATCATAATTTCTAATGTATCTCCAAAAACACATTTCTTTTCTAAAATAATAGCAGGTAATTTATTTGTAATAATACAAGGTGCACTATTATTTATGTATACCATAATAGGGCTTTTATTTAGAAAAATATTAGGATCAGGAAATATTATTAATAATATAAATCTAGAATCATTAAGTGGTATTATAACAACAGATTTTATATCTAAATTATATTACATTGTTCCTTTAACTTTAATACTTATGCTAATTACATTCATAGCCTATTCATTACTTGCTGGAATACTTGCTAGTATGACAACTAATTCAGAAGATTTTGGTCAACTACAAACACCAATAATAGTTATTTCGTTAATAGGATACTATTTAGCAATGATGGCTGGAGTATTTAAAGGGGCATTATTCATTCGAATACTTTCTTATGTACCACTTATATCAGCTATTTTAGCTCCTTCTTTATTAGTTTTAGGTCAAATTGGTATAATAGATATTATTATTTCTATTGTTATTACATTAGTATTTAACTATATTTTAATTAAATATGGTCTAAAGATTTATAAAGTTGGTATTTTAAACTATTCCTCAAAAGATTTATGGAAAAAAATGTTTAAAGCCTTAAAAAATTAAAAAAATAATGTTATAATATAATTCGTTTTCGGTGGTGATATTATAAATGAAAAATGAGATAGAAAAAATATATACAAAATATAATTTTATGGACAAAGAAACATTTGATAAATATATCAATATAGCTTATGAAAGAAGTTCTAAAAATAAAGAACCAATAAAAAAGATCATTTACAATTTGTTAAATAAAGAAATATATATTAGTTTAAATAAATGTGATATGAAATATATAAATAATTATATTGATTTAAATGATGAAATAAAAGATAATATTGTTTTATTCAAAAAAATATGTAATTTTTTTACTGATTTTAGTTTTACACCCAATATAGATTTTGCAATAAAATTAATAACAGAAAATAAAAAAATGGCTACTATTTTAAAAAAAATATATAGTGATAAAAAAGGTAATGTTGATAATTTATTTAATGGTTATATTCCAAAGATATTTATTACAGCCTACATGTTTTCAAATAATTTAAATGATAAAAAAGAAGTTGATGGAATAAAGAAACTAGGTTATGATGAAGAATATGAAATAATTAAACAAATTAAAAATGGTAATAAAGAAGTAAGAGATAAATTTTTACAAGATAATATGGGGCTCGTAATTAGTATAGTAAATAAATTTTCAACATTTAATGTAGAATTCGATGATTTGTTTCAGGAAGGGTGTTTGGGACTTTTAAAAGCAATCGATAAATTTGATGTAGAGATGGGATATAAATTTTCTACATATGCTATATGGTGGATTAGACACTATGTTAGTAGATATATTCAAAAAACAGGTAGAACTATAAGAATCCCAGTTTCAAAACAAGAACAATTAATTAGATATAAAAAGAAAACTCAAGAATTAGAACAAAAATTGAATAAAAATTTGACAACTGATGATATTTCTAAACATCTTAATATATCTAAAAATAAAGTTTTAGAATATGAATTATTATTAAATGAAATAGTAAGTTTAAATCAATATGTTAGTCCAAATGAAGAATATGAATTGATTAATGTTATTCCAGATGAGAAAACAGACATTGAAAATTTACATTTAGAGGATAGTATGATTTTGGACGTTAGAAGAGTATTTGAAAATAGTAATCTAAATGAAAGAGAAAAAGATATTTTGATTAATCGATTTGGTTTATATGGTAATGATGAACAAGTATTAAAAGACCTTGGTGATAAATATCATGTTTCAAAAGAAAGAATTAGAAAAATTCAAGAAGATTCGTTGAAAAAATTAAGAGATGATAAAAAAATAATAGAACTTTCTATATATATGAATAATCCTGAAAAGGCTTTAGAAAGTTTAAAAACACTTAAAAAAAAGAAATACAAACAAAGCAGAAAAAAATAACTATTGATAAAAGAAAACATGTATGTTATTATCTTATAAGAAATGAAGTGATAAAATGGAATTACCAAATTTAAAATTAGCAAAAAGAAGAAGTGATGAAGAAGTTAAGGTTCTAACAAATGAATATATTATGAATGAAAATTTACACAAAATTGGACTTAATAAAAAATATTTTGTTAGGACTTATGGATGTCAAATGAATGAACATGATGGAGAAAATATAAAAGCTATTTTGGAAGATATGTCATTTGAAGAAACAGATAAGATGGAGGAAGCAGATATAATTTTACTTAATACATGCGCTATTAGAGAAAATGCTCACAATAAAGTTTTTGGATATTTAGGAAGAGTTAAACATTTAAAAGAAAAAAGACCAGACATTATAGCTGGAATTTGTGGTTGTATGGCACAAGAAGAAGTTGTTGTAAAGGAAATACTAAACAAACATAAATATCTAGACATTGTTTTTGGAACTCATAATATTCATGAACTTCCAGCTATTTTAAATGATGTTTTAGAAACAAAGTCACAACAAATAAGAGTTTATAGTAAAGAGGGGGAAATAATTGAAAATATTCCAGTTAAAAGAGATTCTTTATATAAAGCTTGGGTTAATATTATGTATGGTTGTGATAAATTTTGTACATACTGTATAGTACCTTATACAAGAGGAAAACAAAGAAGTAGAAAGCATGAAGATATTTTAGCAGAAGTAAAATGTTTAAAAGAAGAAGGCTATAAAGAAGTAACTTTACTAGGTCAAAATGTTAATGCTTATGGTAAAGATTTAAAAGATAATTATCGTATGGAAAATTTACTTGAAGATGTAGCTAAAACAGGAATAGAAAGAGTTAGATTTGTAACAAGTCATCCATGGGATTTTACTGATAAAATGATTGATGTAATAGCTAAATATGATAATATAATGCCTTATATTCATTTACCATTACAATCAGGATCTAGTAGAATATTAAAGCTAATGGGAAGAAGATATACAAAGGAAAGTTATTTAGACTTAGCTTTTAAAATCAAAGAAAAAATTCCTAATTGTTCACTTACAACTGATATTATCGTAGGTTTTCCAGGAGAAACAGAGGAAGACTTTAATGAAACATTAGACGTTGTAAATAAAGTAAAATATGATTCAGCATTTACATTTATTTTTTCACCTAGAGTTGGAACACCAGCAGAAAAAATGAAAGATGATGTTAGTTTAGAAGTAAAGGAAAATAGATTACATAAATTAAATGATTTAGTAAATAAATATGCCTTAGAAGTAAATCAAAAATATCTAGATAAAACAGTAAAAGTTTTATTAGAAGGTGTGTCAGAAAAAGATGAAAATATGTTGATGGGTTATACCGATACAATGAAGTTAGTAAACGTAAAAGCTGATAGAAAATATATAGGAACTATTCAAGATGTTAAAATTACAAGTGTTAAAACATGGAGCATGGATGGTATATTAGAAAAAAATTAATTTACTTACTTGTAATTGAATATAATATTATGATATAATACATATGGCTTTTTCAAATAAACACATTATGAATTCTTATGCCTAGTGCCAGAATGGTGGTGTAAGTTAGAAATAATGGAAGAAATAACAAAAGGAGGAATGTAAAATGGCAGTAGTGTCAATGAATTATTTATTAGAATCAGGTGTTCACTTTGGTCATCAAACTAAAAGATGGAACCCAAAAATGAAAGAATATATTTTCTCAGCAAGAGATGAAATCTATATAATAGATTTAAAGAAAACAGCTGAAAAAATAGAAGAAGCTTATGCTGCAATGAAAGAAATTGCTGCAAATGGAGGAAAAGTTTTATTTGTAGGAACTAGAAAACAAGCAAGTGAAGCAATTAAAGAAGAAGCAATTCGTTCAAATTCTTATTATGTATCAGAAAGATGGTTAGGTGGAACTTTAACTAATTTTAGAACAATTAGAAGAAGAGTTAAAAGATTAGAAACAATCGAAAAGATGGAAAAAGATGGTACTTTCGATAAATTACCTAAAAAAGAAGTTATTGGTCTTAAAAAAGAATATGATAAATTAAATAAATTATTATGTGGTATTCGTGATATGAATAGATTACCACAAGCAATGTTTATAGTAGACCCTTCAAAAGAAGAAATTGCTATAAGAGAAGCTAGAAAGTTAAATATTCCAGTATTTGGTATTGTTGATACTAACTGTGATCCTGATATGGTTGATTATGTTATTCCAGGAAATGATGATGCTATTAGAGCTGTAAAATTAATTACAGGTGTTATGGCAAATGCTATTGTTGAAGCAAATGGAGGAAAAACAGTAGACTATAACAAAGATGAAGGTAAAAATGATGACAATATCATGGAAAAAGCATTAGAAACAGTTAAAAGAAGAGAACCAAGAAGAAATTTTGATAAGAAATTTTCTGATAAAAAAAGTAAGAAATCTTTCACAAAAGAAGTAAGAAGAGAAAATCCTAAAAAAGAAGAAGTTAAAGAAACTGTTAAAGAAGGAAAAGCTGATTTATCAAAAATGACAGTTGCTGAACTTAGAGACTTAGCAAAAGCTAAAGAAATTAAAGGATATTCAACAATGAAAAAAGCTGAGCTTTTAGAAGCTTTAAAATAAAAAAATGAAAGATGATTATTTATAATCATCTTTATTTATTTAAGGAGGAAATTTATGATAACTGCAAGTTTAGTAAAAGAACTAAGAGAAAAAACAGGAGCTGGAATGCTTGACTGTAAAAAAGCATTAGAAGCATGTAATGCTAATATTGATGAAGCTATTGATTGGCTTCGTGAAAAAGGTATTTCAAAAGCAGCAAAAAAAGCTGATAGAATTGCTGCTGAAGGATTAGCTGCAATTTTAATAGATGGAAATCAAGCTGCTATCGTAGAAGTAAACTCAGAAACTGATTTTGTAGCTAAAAATGAAGAATTTAAAGAATTAGTTAATAGTATTTTAAAAACTATCATTAATAGTGATGCTAAAACAGTAGAAGAGTTATTAAATGAAAAATATGAAGATAAAACTATTAATGATTTAATTGTTTCAAAAACAGCTACTATTGGAGAAAAATTATCATTAAGAAGATTTGTAAAAGTAACTAAAAATGATAATGAAAATTTTGGTGAATATATTCATATGGGTGGTAAGATTGCTGTATTAACTTTAATTGATGGAGCAAATAGCGAAGTTGCTCGTGATATAGCAATGCATGCTGCTGCTATGAGACCTTTATACACAACATCAAGTGAAGTTCCAACAGAAGTTCTAGAAAAAGAAAAAGAAATTATGAAAGAACAATTACTTAATGAAGGAAAACCAGCTGATAAGATTGACAACATTCTTGTTGGTAAAGTAAGAAAATATTACGAAGAAGTATGTTTAGAAAATCAAATCTTTGTAAAAGCTGAAAATAAAGAAACTGTTGGTGACTTTGCTAAAAATAATGGTGGTAAAATTGAAAAAATGATCCGTTTCGAAGTTGGAGAAGGAATGGAAAAGAAAGAAGAAAATTTTGCAGAAGAAGTAGCAAAACAAATAAATGGATAGGTATTAACCTATCTTTTTATTGACAAATTATAATATTATGTTATAATAACAACTTGTTGAAAGAGGGGATAAATATGTTGTGTAATGACTTTGAATTATTATTACAACTTAAAAACAATGTTGAGTGTGGAAGTGATACGTTTTGTTATGATGTTTTGAATTCGAAAGATGAGAAAGAAGCTATTTCTTATTTACGTAGAGTTCGTCCAGAACAAACAGAATTTTATTATAAGTTGAATAATTTTATGAATAATCATAAAGATAATGAAAATATAATGAATTATGTTACTAAAGTATTAGATATTTATAAAAAATATTTGGAAGATTATGGACATATAAAAACAAAAAATAGTAAAGTTGTTGATGAAACAAATACTAAAGGTAACAAATTACTAAAAGAAATATATTTTAGTGGATTATCAAAAGAAGCGTATTGTTTTTATAATCCAAAAGTAAATATTTCAGATATAAATTTCTTATACAAACAAGTTATTAAAAATGATATAACTATTAACATGATAGAGAAAATAAAATCTAGAAATTATGATTTAATTAGACATGAATTAATTGGTATTGCTTTTGATATTATTAATGGTTCCTATGATTATTTAGATTACTTTGAGCATTCTAAATTAACGCCATCAGATTTTATTAAGTTATTATCAAATGAATTTTCAGGTGAAAATTTAAATACTTTAAAAAATTTTTTTGGTGTTAATTCTAGTGGTTGGAATGTTGAAAATAATTTATGGGGCAAAAAGCTTAATTTTGAACAAGAATTACAAAATAAAGATATTATTAAGGGTATTGAAATAACACCTGATATGAAAAAAGAAGTTTATAACTATATGAAAGAGAATAATATGCCTATGATTTCAAAGTTATATAGATATGCAATAAGAAAAAAAGTTAATAACATATTAGAAGAAAATCAAAAAGTAAAGAATAAAAATTAAGATTTCTATGATAAGTAGAAATCTTTTTTCATATTATTTTATGGAGGGATTTATGTATCAGTTAAATTTACTTAAATATCAGTATCAAGATTTAGAGCCATTTGTTGATACTAAAACTGTTGCTGTTCACTATCATAAACACCATCAAACATATTTAAACAATTTAAATAAATTACTAAATAAAAATAATTATGATTACCATTATAGTTTAGGTGAACTTATATATCATATCGATGAATTTAAAAGCGATAAGGAAGATATCTTATTTAATTTAGGTGGTGTTTTAAATCATAATTTATATTGGCGAAGTATTAATAAAGAACTATTCTTACCAACAGGGAAGTTAAAAGAAGAAATAGATAACATATATGGCAATTTTGATAATTTTTGGAATAGTATAAAATTATCTAGTTTAAAGCTTAAAGGTTCCGGCTATACATTTTTAGTATTAACTGATGATGGTGATTTAAAAATAATAAATACTTTTAATCAAGATTATCCATATGACTATATACCACTATTTAATATTGATTTATGGGAACATGCATATTATTTGAATTATCAAAACGATAAGTCAAGATATATTGATAATTTAAAAAATATTGTTGATTTTAGATATGCTAGTAAAATATATAATACTATGATTATGAATTATTAAAAGACTTTTTAGTCTTTTTTTGATATAATCTTGTTAGGTGGTTTTATGAATAAGGTAATTGTAATAACAGGTCCTACTGCTGTTGGAAAAACTAAAATGAGTATTGAACTTGCTAAAAAAATAAATGGTGAAATTATAAATGCTGATTCAACACAAATATTTAGGAATTTAGATATCGCAACAGCGAAAGTAACAGAAAGTGAAAAAGAAAATATTAAACATCATTTATTTGATATAAAAGATATAACTGAAAATTATACAGTTTTTGATTATCAAAGAGATTGTAGAAAAAAAATAAAAGAAATAGAAGAAAAAGGTAAAACACCTATTTTGGTAGGTGGGACAGGTTTATATATAAAAGCAGCTTTATATGATTACAAATTTGAAGAAGAAAAAAATATATATGATTTTTCTAATTACTCAAATGAAGAATTATATGATAAACTAAAAAAAATAGATAGTAATATGAATATTCATATTAATAATAGAAAAAGATTAGAAAGAGCATTTGCTTATTATAAGGAAAATAATAAAATGATAACAAGTGTAGAAAAAAGTAATGAACCAATATATAATGTTATATTTATCGGTCTTACAACAGATAGACAAGTTTTATATGATAGAATAAATAAAAGAGTAGATTTAATGTTAAAAAATGGCTTATTAAAAGAAGCAAAAGAAATATATAATACAAATATTAGAACTAAAGCTGTTATGACTCCTATTGGATATAAAGAATTGTTCACTTATTTTGATGGTAATTGTAGTTTAGAAGAAAGTATAAACTTGATTAAACAAAAAAGTAGAAATTATGCGAAAAAACAATATACTTGGTTTAATCATCAAATTAAGATTAATTGGTTTAATGTAAATTTTGACGATTTTAATAAAACGATAGAAGAAGTTTATGATTTTATATTGAAAAAAGATAATTAATTTGTTAGAATAAGTATGTAAAACAAAATAATAATATTGACTGAGAGATAAAAAAATTTCAAAGTCGGGGGGGGGGTATAAAACCCTCTT
>CAKPGR010000019.1 GCA_934155005.1 uncultured Bacilli bacterium
CTTAATTAAATTTAAAACTTTCTTCATACACTTAATCCTTTCAACACACAAAAAAAGAGGGTTTTATACCCCCCCCCGACTTTGAAATTTTTTTATCTCTCAGTCAATATTATTATTTTGTTTTACATACCTATTCTAACAAATTAAATCTGTTTTTTCAAGTAGCTTAATTATCTCCAACGATTAACAACATCACAATTACTACTAGATGGTTCTGGATTTGGTAAATCCATTCTAATGATTAAAGGTATCTTAAATGCTTTACCAAAAGCAACACAGTTTCCAGGTTGTAAACTTTTTTGCATTTCAACTATTTCACTGCTAATATTAGGCAGCATTTTTTTTATATAATCTAAATCCCTAGGATGATTCATTTTAAATATTAAGAAACTACTACATTGTGATATAACTGTTTCACTTATTTCGACTGGTCTTTGAGAGATTAAATTAAATATAAGTCCATATTTTCTACCTTCTTTAGCAACTCTCTCAAAAATATTGTAACCAATTAAATAATTATCTATATCATTTTGAACATATCTATGAGCTTCTTCTAAGAAAATATGAAAAGGTATTGAAGCTCTAACTCTTAATTTTTTTGTAAAATCAAATAACATTCTTGTCATTATCTTAGTTATAACTTTGGCTATACTATCATCAATATCTTCTAAATTAAAATTAACAATTTGAGCTTTTCCACCTTGATGTGATACTAATGTAGAAATATAACTTTCCAAATTAATATAATTTGGATAACTAAAATAAGTAGCATTATTACTAATAACAAGTGAATGCAATCTAACTTTTAGAGTAATAGCTTCATTGTAAGCTTTTTCATTTCTAAGAAGTCCTTCTGAAATTAAAGTAAATTCTAATGCTTTTTCTAAATCTTCTAAGGTATAAAAATTAGTATTTTGAGGTTCATATTTATCATATTCATCATTAATAAAACTAGATATATATTTTGTAACTAAGATACTTTCTGTAAATTCTCCATCTTTATCAATTATAAAACATTCTCTAAATTTTCTAACATATCCAAGGCCTTGAACATTAGCCTCAGTATTAAATTCATTTGTTGAACAACTATTTAATATTGCGAAAATATCATTTCTTTTACTTGATGAAGTTTGATTTGTATATAAAATAGTCATTATAGCTTTAGCAATAATATGATTTTTAAAATTATTAGCTTGCTCATTATTTTCACTAAAAATACTAACTAATTTAAGCATTCTCTCAATTATTGGAAGTTGTGAATGACTATCAGCACCAAGTAATAAAGCAAAATCATCCACTCCAAGTAACCAAATAGGAATTCTAAGTATCTCACCATCTGTATCATTCATATTAGTTGTATAATATTTAAAATGAAAATTAGGATTGATATTATTTAATCCCATAAATGCATTATGATATTCACCATATGCATCAAAAATAAAGAAATTAGATTTATATGGCAACAAATTAGGATTCATAAATACATTTTGAAGCATACGCGCTACACCATATGATTTACCTGATCCTGTATTACCAAAAACAGCCATATGATTACTAAATAAATCATTTATATCTACTCTAACATCAACATTATCATAAAGTGGAGATTTTCCTAAATATAAAGATGATGCTGTATTTTTACCAACTAATAAAGACATTTCTTCTTCTTTAATAAATCTTATTTTAGATTCCAAACTTGGTTTCATTATAACACCAGCAACAAATTTATCACCTATTATTTCACCTAAAAAGTTAATTCTTACTACGTCTCCATCAATATCTTCTACTTCACCTAAAATTTGCCTATTATTATCTTCAAAAATAACATGAAGATTCATAATATTTTTTTCTAATCTGCCACTTACTTTGACCTGTGCCTGATTGTTGCTTATAAAAATAATTTGTTCAAACATATTAATCAACCCCTATAAAATTTCTAAAATATCTTCTTTTATTTTTTCATCACAATTCTTTATTATATCTTTTATTCTTTCATTCTTTTTTAAAATACTTAATGTATTTTCATACTTATTTAATTTAGTTTCCGTTTCTTTTAATTGTTTATGTATAGCATTTCTAGAAACTTCATAATTCTCACTCATTTCTGAAAGCGTTAAATTATTAAAATAATAATCTTCAAAATATTCTCTTTGTTTTTCTGTTAAAAGATCTCCATAAATATCATATAGACTAATTAAATATAATCTATCTTTCATTTTAAAACCTCTAAAATAACATTTAATATCATAAATAAACCAAATCCTAAGTATACTGAAGTCATATATTTCTTTTGGTATATAGTATAATTATTATAAGAAAGCAAGAAAAGATCTAGTCCTAAAAAAAGATAAAATATTATCAAAAAATCATTAACAAAAATCGATAGTATTCCAAACATTATAGATATTATTGTTAAAATAATTTGAGTATACATACTTATTTTTTTATTCATTTAAATCATCTACTTCCTTAAATAATCCATAAATATATTTTTCTATATCAAAAACTTTTAAATCATCTTTTCCTTCACCTAATCCAATATATTTTACTGGAATATGTGTCATATCTTTTATTGCTAAAACAATTCCACCTTTTGCTGTTCCATCTAATTTTGTTAAAATGATACCTGTTATATCTGTTATTTCTTTAAAACTTTTAGCTTGTGAAATGCCATTTTGACCTGTTGTTGCATCTATTACAAGTAATGTTTCATGTGGTGCTTCTTTTATTATCTTTCCTATTACTTTATTCATTTTTTCTAATTCATTCATTAAATTAGTTTTATTTTGAAGTCTTCCTGCTGTATCTATTAACACAACATCATAATTTTCATTTTTAGCTTTTGTAACACCATCAAATATAACACTTGAAGGATCAACATTTTCTTTGGAAACTACATCTATATTTAAACGATTTCCCCACTCATTTAATTGTTCAACAGCACCAGCTCTAAAAGTATCGCCAGCAACTAATAAAACTTTTTTTCCTTCGTTTTTAAGTTTATTTGCTATTTTACCTATAGAAGTTGTTTTACCAACACCATTAACACCAACAAATAATATTACTGTTGGGCCTTCTTTGGCAAAATTAATTTTATTTACAATAATTTCATTTTGAACATATATTATAAACATTTCATCAACTATAATTTCTTTTAAATCATTAGGGGATGTTATGTTTTCATGTTTAACTCTTTCCTTTAATTTATCAACAAATTTAACTACTGTATTAACTCCAATATCAGCAGTAATTAATATATCTTCTAATTCTTCATAATATTTATCATCAATAATATTATGTTTCATTGTAAGTAGATTAAGTTTGCTTGTAAATTCTTTTCTTGTCTTTTCTAATCCTTTATCATAGCTCGCAACTTCATCTACTTCTTCTTTTTTTAAAAGTGTTTTAAATTTATCAAATATTCCCATATTCTCACCTTATTTCATTTTACACTAAATCACATCAAATTACAATAAAGTTAAAAAAACTCTGATATAAATCAAAGTTATTTTGTTCTTTTCCACATGTATACAGCTATGTATGGTGGTAATGTTGTTTTACTATCTGTATTTCCATATAAACCAACACCCCTACCATTTTCTGATGTAATAGATGTTATAGCTGAATCTGAATTTGCTGTAGTTTGCCACCACTTTTCACTACTACTTGGCATTGTCCCAGCATCTGAAATGCGACCCTCAAAAAATATATTAGCTACTTTTCTTATATTAGCGCCTCCTCTAGCTGACAATGAATGACTATGGCTTGTACTTCCACCAGTTGAATTCACTGAATAACTATTTCCAGCACCTATTAAAAATCTATCTTTTAAAGGTTCCCATGTTCCTCCTAAAAAGGTTGCCGGTGAAGTATTATTCATACTCATATATATACTACCAATTGGATATATCTTGTTCAAATATTCTTTTGAAGTATTATTCTTTAAAGCATTTATTTCTGCTTTTAATTCATCATATTTATCAGCTATACTATATAACTCGTCTAATGAGTTTTGTAAAGTAGCATCACTTCCTAGGTTAGATCCTGTTGGAGCATTAACTGATACATCACTTGCATAAAATTTTGTCCCAGCATAAATTCCTATACTTCCAAATATTATTCCACCTATTATTATTCCTATTATTATTTTCTTATTCATTTTTATCTACTCCTTTACATACAAAAAAAGAAGGTTTGTACCCCCCCCCGACTTTGAAATTTTTTTATCTCTCAGTCAATATTATTATTTATTTTATTGTATAAATTATTATTCTTAATCTATAGAATATTTAACACTATCTACCTTATTTAAATCAACATCAACATTTGTTCTAATCTCAGCCGCACTTCCAGCTTCTAATGATGTATTTAAATTTTTTGATAAACTAATTTTTTCATTTTCACCTTCATATAAAGTAAAATATACATTATTTATATACTTTGCTTCATTACCATTATTAATAATTTCAAAATATACAGTTGTTACATTAGAATCTTTATCCTTAGAAATATTAAATACTTCAAACGATAAGTCATCTATTTTTTGATCATCTAAAACAATTGCATTATTAGGATCATTTGTATTTATCGGTTTATCTTCATCTTTCTTTTTATTTCCACACCCTGTTACTAACGCCAAACAAAGTAGGCTAATTAAAAATATATTTCTTTTCATATTATCACCTATTTATATAATAACATATTTATTCAAAAATTCCTATAAAATATTTTTTCTTTCCTCTTCTTATTACAATTATTTTATTTTCAATAGCTATATCTTTATTGATTAAAAATTCTTCATCAGTTATTTTATCTCCATTTATACTAATAGATCCTGCTTTTATAAACTCTCTAGCTTCTCTTTTACTACTAGCTATTTTATTTAAAACTAATGTATCTAAAAGATTATTTTCTTCCATTTTAAAGCTTGGAACATCTTTTAACCCTATTAAAATATCCTCAGATTTTAAATTTTTAATGTCACCTTTAAATAAAGATTCACTAATAGAAACTGCTTTATTGTATTCATCTTCTCCATGTAAAAATGTAATAATTGATTTAGCTAATTCCTTTTGAGCTAATCTATACTCAGGATTTTTAAAATGTTCTTCTTCAATTTTTTCTATTTCTTCTTTTGTTAAGAAAGTATATATTTTTAAATAATCTATTACTTTTTCATCCTCAGCATTTATTAAAAACTGATATAATTCATAACTAGATGTTTTATTTTTATCAAGCCATAAAGCATTACCTTCTGATTTGCCAAATTTTTTACCTGTTGAATCAGTTACTAATGGCATTGTAAAAGCGTAAGCTTCTTTACCCAATTTCTTTTTAATTAAATCAACACCTGCTGTTATATTCCCCCATTGATCAGATCCAGCAACTTGCATTGTACAATTTTTAGTTTCATATAAATGTAAGAAATCCAAAGCCTGCATAATCATATAAGAAAATTCTGTATATGTTATACCAGTTTCTAATCTTCTTCTTATAATATCTTTATCTAACATATAATTAATATTAAAATATTTTCCATAATCTCTCAAGAAATCTATAAAATTGATATCTTTTGACCAATCATAATTATTAACAACTTCAAATCCAAAAATCTCTTCTACTTGCTTTGTTAAACACTTAATATTGTGTTCTACTTCTTCAATCGTTTTCATTTCTCTTTCAGTTGTTGGCCTAGGATCCCCAATTCTTCCTGTTGCTCCACCTATTAAAAGGATTGGATTATGTCCAGCATCTTTAAGTCTTTTAGAAATTAAAAAGCTAGATAAATGTCCTATATGTAAAGAATCGGCAGTTGGATCAGTTCCAATGTAAAAAGTCATTCCACCTTCATTTAATTTTTCTTCTAAATCGGGACTAGTTACATCTTTAATAAGTCCTCTCCATTTTAATTCATCATATAATTTCATAAATGCCTCCTATTTTCACAATCACAGTTTATAATTTCTACACCACTACTTGTTCCTATTCTAGTTACTCCTTTTTCTATTAAAGAAATAGCATCTTTTTTAGTTTTAATTCCACCACTAGCCTTAATTTCTAATATTTCATTTTTTTTACTATTTATAATATCTATGTCATTAAGACTTACACCACGTGTTCCATAACCTGTTGATGTTTTTATAAAATTAACAAATGTTTCATTACATATTTCTGTCATTTTTTCTATTTCTTCTTTATCTAAATAACAAGTTTCAATTATAACTTTCAAAGTTTTACCATCAATTGAATTTCTAACATCTTCTATTTCTGTTTTAACATATTCATAATCATGGTCTTTAATAGCTCCTATATTAGCAACCATATCTATTTCAGTTGCTCCATTTTCGATAGCATCTATTGCTTCATATACTTTAACTTCTGTTGTATTTGCTCCAAGTGGAAAACCTACTACTGTTGCAACCTCAATATTTTCGTTTTTCAAAAGTAGACTAGCAAGCGGTACAAAATGTGGATTAACAACTACAGCAGCAAATTTATAATTAATAGCTTCTTCACATAATTTTCTAATATCGCTTTCCTTAGCATCTGCTTTTAAATTTGTATGTTCTATATATTTATTTAATTCCATAATAACCTCCTAATATATAAAAAACCATTTAATTATAAGGACGAATTAATCCGCGGTACCACCTTATTTCATAAATGATTATGCTCTTTATTCTTAACGCGAAATAACGATACAACTCATAAACTGTAATTTTTTATTTAAACTTGGTTAATTTTCACCAACTATTAACTCTCTAATTACCATTTAAATAAATACTTTTATTTAATCAATGTTGTTTTTTTAATTCATCAATTTCATGATTTAATATTTCATCAAATTCACTATTTTTATTTTTTTTATCTTTTTTAAATTTACTTTTGTTATTTAATTCACTACTTATATTTGTTTTTTCTACTCCTTGTACTTTAAAAAAATCAGAATTTACATTTAAAGTACCACTATTTAGATTGATTTTCATTATTTATTTCCTTTAACTTGTCCTCTATTTTTTTACCATATTCAATTGATTCATCATATATAAATTCTAACTCTGGTATGTGTCTTATATCCATTCTATCAGTTAATTCATGTCTAATGAAACCTGATGCTTTATTCATTTCTTTTTTTATTTCTTCTCTTTTAGAATCATTTAAGCAAGTATAATATACTCTAGCATAACTTAAATCATTTGTAACTCTACATTCTGTTATTGTTACAAAACTTAAATCTTTATTTTTAACTTCTGATGCTAAAATATAGCTTATTTCTTTTTCCATCTGACTAGAAATTCTATCAATTTTTATACTCATCTAATCACCTCTTTATTTTATTCCATATATAGCATAAGTACTTCTTGGTGAATATACATATGGAGTTTGATTTGTTGTTATACTCTTACCACCATCAGCACTAACTTTATTATTTATAAAACTTGATACATTAAATACACTATAAATAAATCCTGAATTTAAAATTGTCAAACTAGTATCAGAATTTATTTTAGCTAAGCCATAGCCTATACTTACCTCTTGATTTGTATCAGATGCATTTACGCCATTTCCTAAACAACCCCAACTTAAATGCTTACCATTACTACCAGATATCCATGCAAAACTATAGCCTACACTTCCATGAATAATTAAAAATTTATAATTCTTATAACTATCAGATAACGTTATCGTACTCCCTATTGTTGCACTTCCACTCCAAAGTGTTGTTATAGCGCTTTTATTCTTTAAAGTATTTACTTCTGTCTCTAATAACTGAACTTTTTCAAGTAATGCTTCATAATTATTATCTTCTTCTACCGCTTCAACTGCTTCTAATTTTAATTCATCTAAAATAGTTTTTCTATTTTGTAAATTAAATAAAATTATAACCATGGAAGTTAGAAAAATAACTAATACTGTATAAAGTATTCCTGATACAGCAAACCCTTTTTTATTCATATTATCACAGTCCTTTTTACATACTAAGTATATAATAATTAGGTAATTTAGTCAATAAAAAAGGAAATTATCTTTCCTTCTCAACTATTTCATAACCTTCAATAATATCTCCAACTTTTATGTCACTATAGTTTTCAATTGTGATACCACATTCTAATCCTTTTTTAACTTCTTTTACAGAGTCTTTTTCCCTTTGAAGAGAATTTATATCACCATCATATATAACAACACCATCTCTTATAATTCTAGCTTTGTTATCTCTTTTAATAACACCATCTATAACATATGATCCTGCTATTATACCAACCTTAGAAAATTTAAATAATTGTCTAACCTCAGCTGATCCAGTTACTTTTTCTTCATAAATTGGTTCTAGCATACCTTTCATAGCAGCTTCTATTTCTTCAACTACTTTGTATATTATATTATAAAGTCTTATTTCAACACCATTTTCTATGGCATAATCTCTAATTGTGTTATTAGGTCTAACATTGAAACCAATTATAATAGCATTAGATGCTTTTGCTAAAATAATGTCACTTTCAGTAATAGCACCAACGCTACTTCTAATTACTTTTACTCTAACGTCTTCCATTTCAATTTTTTCTAGTGAATTTTTAACAGCTTCAGCCGATCCTTTAACATCTGCTTTAAGAACAATTTTAATTTCTTTCATACCATCATTTATTTTTGAAAATAAGTCATCAAGTGTTACTGTTTCATTAACTTTATTATCTTTATTTTTTTGATTTATTTTTCTTTGCTCACCAATTGTTCTAGCTTGTTTTTCAGACTCAAAAGCCATGAATTTGTCACCAGAATCAGGAGTTTCATTTAATCCTGTTATCTCAACTGGAGAACCTGGTAATGCTTCTGTAATTTCTTCTCCTAGATCATTTTTTAATGTTCTAACTTTTCCATAAGCTGTTCCAACAACAATTGGATCTCCTAAACGTAATGTCCCATTTTGAATTAATAAAGTAACAATAGGTCCCATATGTTTATCTAATCTTGATTCTATAACAGATCCCATAGCATATCTATTTGGATTTGCTTTATATTCATTAACCTCAGCAACTAACAAAATATTATCTAAAAGTTTGTCAATACCTGTACCATTTAAAGCTGATATTTCATTATAAATTGTATCTCCACCCCAAGCTTCTGGTGTAAGTCCACATTCAGTAAGTTCTGTCATTACTTTTTCTACATTAGCACCTGGTTTATCTATTTTATTTATAGCAACTAATATTGGTACATCTGCAACCTTAGCATGATCAATTGCCTCTCTTGTTTGTGGCATAACACCATCATCAGCAGCAACAATAATTATAACTATATCTGTAACACTAGCACCTCTTGCTCGCATTTCTGTAAAAGCCGCATGCCCTGGTGTATCAATAAAAGTTATTTTCTCATTATTATGAGTTATTTGATATGCATTAATAGCTTGTGTTATTCCACCTGCTTCGCCACCTGCTACATTAGTTTTTCTAATAGTATCAAGTAAAGTTGTTTTACCATGGTCAACATGTCCCATTATAGTAACAACTGGTGGTCTTTTTTTCAAATCTTTTAAATCATCATTTACTTCAAATTCTTCAAAGTTAGTAATATCTGCTTGTTCTTCTTTTTTTAATTCTTTTCCATAGTCTAATACAATCATTTCAGCATTTTCATAATCAATAGTACTATTTACATTAGAGATAATTCCTAATGTAAATAATTTCTTTATTATTTCAGCTGTATTAACACCTAATCTATCAGCTAACTCCTTAATAGTCATATTTTCTTTATATAAAACTATATTATCTGATACTTCAATTTCATTAGAAATTAACTTTTCTTTATTTTTATACATTTCTTTTTTCTTTGAAGCAAATTCTTTTTTATTGATAATATTGTTTGGCTTTTGTTGTCTTTTTTTCTTTTTGTTTACACCATTTTCTAAATTAATTTTCTCTTTTTTTGTATATTCTAAAGCTATATCTTCTATCTCTTCCATCTCATCATAATTTGCATTATCAAGAATAATTATATCTTCTTCTGTAAGAAGAGAACTAGGATCACTTACTTCTATATTTAAATCTGAGCATTTTTTAAGTATTTCTTCAACTGTTTTATTAATATCTAAAGCATATTCTTCAACTGTCATCATACTCTTCACCTCTTTTTCATTTTCTTAGTTTTTTGTTTTATTTCATCTACTGAACTCTCAAAATTCATTTCTAATTCTAATAATTTACCATCATATTTTTCTAATTTTATATTAGCTTTTTGACACATCATTTTTGATGCCATAACATAATCTTCATATTTGGATGGAACTAAATAAACAATTCTTTTTATTCCATTTTGAATTAACCTTTTAGTACATTCAACACAAGGGAAAAAAGTTACATACATAGTAGCATCAATCATTCTTGATTTATCACCAAAATAATTATCAATACTATTTGATTCAGCATGACAAACAAAAGTATTTTTTATTTCTAAAATATTATTTGTTTCTTCACCTTTTGAACTCCAAGGAAAATCTTTATCATCAAATCCTTTTGGTGCTCCATTATAACCTGTTGATAAAATACGATGACTTTTATCAACAAGGCATGCTCCAACCCTTGTACGTGGATCTGCACTTCTACTCATTGTTAGAATGGCAACTGACATAAAATAGTCGTCCCAATCTAATCTATCAGTTCTTTCACCAGACATAATAACCCCCTAAACTAATTTTTCTAGTTCTTCAAAAATTTCATCTTTTACTTCTACTTCAAGATGTCTATTTAAAATTTTATTCTTTTTAGCTAATTTAAATACCTCTTTATCTTTTTTTAAATAAGCACCTCTACCATTAGCTTTTCCAGACTCATCAACTATAACATTTCCTTCTTTGGTTCTAACAACTCTAATAAGTTCCTTTTTAGGTAACTTTTCCTTAGTTACAACACATGTTCTAAGTGGTATTTTTTTCAAACTACTCACCTTCTATTATATTGATTCCTTCACTTGCAGCTTCTGATGTTGTTTTAACATCTATTTTATAATGTGTTAGACGAGAAGCTAATTTAACATTTAAACCTTTTTTACCAATAGCTAGTGATAAATTTTCATCATTTACAATAGCAATTGCTTCTTTTTTCTTTTCATCAGTTATAAAAGCATGTACATTTTTAGCTGGACTCAAAGCATTTTCAATAAATCTAGCTGGCTCTTTGTCATATGGAATTAAATCAATTTTTTCACCATTTAATTCTTCTATAATTCTATTGATACGAGTTCCTCTTTCACCTATACAAGATCCAATTGCATCAACACGTTCATTTTCGGAATAAACAGCGACTTTGGTTCTGTTTCCTGCTTCACGAGCTACACTATAAACTAAAATTATTCCTTCATTTATTTCTGGTATTTCAAGTTCAAATAAACGTTTAACAAAACCATAATGAATTCTTGAAAGTAATATAACTGGTCCCTTATTATTAGAGTCGACTTTTGTTACATAAACTTTTATTGATGATCCCATTTTTACAGTTTCACCTGGAATACATTCTGTTTTTGGAAGAATTCCTTGTGTTTTACCTAAATCAATATAATAATTTCTAGTATCTTCCATAGCTACTAATCCAACTAGCATTTCACCTTCTTTATCACTAAATTCACTTATGATAACATTTTTTTCGGCTTCCCTAATTTTTTGGACGACTACTTGTTTTGCTGTTGCAGCAGCTACACGTCCAAAATCTTTTGGTGTTACTTCTTCTTCAATTGTTTCTCCAAGATTAATTCCAGGTACTATCTTTCTAGCTTCCTCCAAAGTCAAATGAATCTTAGGATCATATATAAATGGTAATACCTCACCACCATCATCTTCTTCATCTTCTTCATTAATTGTTGAAAAATCTATATCTTTAAAACTTTTATATTTATCTTCTATTGATCTATCAACAACTGTTTTATATGAATATACTTTGATATCACCTGTGTCTCTATCAATTGTAACTCTAACATTTGTTAGTGAATTATAATTTTTTTTATATGCTGCTGTAAGCGCTAATTCCATAGCTTCATATATTATTTCTTTATCAATTCCTTTTTCTTCATGTAATAAATCAACGGCTTTTTTAAATTCTTTACTATTCATTTTCTTCCCATCCTTCTTCTTTTGAACAAACATCTAAAATATAATGTTCATCAATTAAATCTTTTTCATCTAATAGTGGATTTATTAAATGTGAAACTGTAACGCAATCCTCTACATCAATAAGTCCATCTTTTTCAATAACAACTCTTAAAAACATTGTATTTCCTTCTTTTACATATTGTACATCATTTAAGATATAATTATTGTCAGTTATTATCCCTTCAATTAATTTTCTTACTTCATTTTCTATATTCATAACTCCTCCATTATATTAAAGAGTGGGCTTTTCTGCTCACTCTTTTCTGATAAACATATTATAACACTCAATATTCTATGTGTCAAACAAAACTAAAATAGTTTCTCATTAAAGATTAATTTAATTAGTTTCATATAAAAGTTCATCTAAATTAACAATTTCATAACCTTTACTCTCCACATAGTTTTCAACTATTTTTAAATAGTCTATACTATCTTCATTAATAACAATTATAGCTCCATCATTTAATTCATTTTTAAGATTGATAAGTGATTTATTTTTTATTTCTATATTTGACATTATTGTATAATTATCAAGTTTATAACATAAATCCAAAATTTTTTCATTTTTTTCTTTTGTATAACAATACCCATTTTTATTTTTTAATATATGTTTAATAACATTGTCTATTTCTTTATAATCATCATAATTATTACCACTTATACCTATAATATTATTTTTTATTTTTGTAATTTCCTTACTATTTTTTAAAAATATATTACTATCAATAAAAATATTTGTTTTGTCATCTATTCGTTTTAATGTACTTATATCACTGATTAAAACAATTAAACTTACTTTATTTTTTCTATTTCCTTTAATTATATATTTATCTTTATTGCTTGCAAGATTATTTTTAGGATTAACACTTTTATATACAATAAGTCTCTCGTCATATTTTCCATATTGTTTCATTTTTTTATAGGTTTCCTCTAAATCAATGCTAGTACCTTTTACACCAGGAATTATGGTATCTTTTTCTATAATTGCATCTTTTGCTTTAATTTCATAATTTTTACTCTTTCCTTTTATTTCAATCATTAAATTATCAGATTCTTTTACTACACTAACTAATTTATCTGTATATATAAAGCTAACCAAAACTAGTGTAATAAATCCGATATTTCTAAATATTTTAAACATTAAACCACCTATATAATTTTATTCAAATTGCAAAAAAAAATAAGTATTTTAACTTATTTTTAAGCTGTACGTTTAAAAGCATATACTTGAACATATTTTGGATTTATACTTACATTTTGTTGATTATTATTCGTATATGTATGCGTATGATTTTGACTATTTCCACCTGTTGTTGATGCATTTGTTGTAATTGTATGTGTATGAGCTCCATTTGCTGATGTTAAACCAGAATTGGCACCAGATGTTGTACCACCAATCAAATAGTTATACGATGAGTCAAGAAAAGCCCCACTCCTAGCAATATAATTACTACTAGATATATCAACGGTCATTGAACCAGTGTTTACTGTATAATGTCTATGATTACCTGCTGAACTAGTAGATCCACTTAAAGCTGGGATACTATGTGTATGGTTAGTACTTTGATTTCCTGTTGTATGAGTTGGTATTTGATTAGCTTGAAGTTTTACACTATTAGAGCCTCCACTTTCATTACCACCTAGTCTTAAATATGTATCAGATGCTCCATATGTTACCCATGTTCCTCCTATTTTTTTAGATACATCGCTTGGATCTGTTATATCTGTTGAAAAAAATATACTTCCTATAGGATACATTTTATCAAGTGATAAAGAACTATTTTCTAATGCCTTTATTTTTTTATTTAATTCATCATATTTATCAGCTATACTATATAGTTCGTCCAGTGAACTTTGTAGTGTTGCATCACTTCCCAAGTTAGATCCTGCTGGAGCATTTACTGATATTCCATTCGCATAAAAATTACTTCCTGCATACACTCCTACACTTCCAAATATTATTCCACTTATTATTATTCCTAGTATTATCTTCTTATTCATTTTTATCTACTCCTTCGCATAAAAAAAGGGTTTTTAACCCCCCCCCCGACTTTGGCGTCGGGTAGAAAAATTAGTGTGCTTTTTTACCAATTTATCAAGATGTACAAAAATTTCTTCCTCTTCCAAAATCTATATTACTATTTTTTACAAATTTATTTTATCAAATTATTTTACTCTTTTCAATATTTTTATCTTTCTATTATAAAAAAATAGTCTTATAGACTATTTTGAAAGATAATTTAACTGTCTCAATTCTGGAAGTACAAATATCCCATCTTTTCTTATAAGTACATGATCAAAATATATTTCAGAACCACCATATTCTTCTCTACCAATCATAACTAGATCCCAGTGAACTGATGAATCATTTCCATTATAGGCATCTTTATATGCTGCGCCAGGTGTGAAATGAATACTTCCAATTATCTTTTCATCATATAAAATATCACCCACAGGATTTAATATCATAGGATTTAGCCCAAATGAAAATTCACCTATATATCTACTACCAAAATCAGTATCAAATATTTCATTTAGTTTATCAATATCATTATCAGCTGTTGCTTCTATTATTTTACCATCTTTAAATTTTAAAGAAACGTGATTATAAATATTACCATTATAAATACTTGGTGTATTATATGTTATAACACCATTAACTGAATTTTTAATTGGTGCGGTATAAATTTCACCATCTGGAATATTGCATTCACCACAACATGGAATAGCAGGCATCCCTTTTATTGAAAATGTCAAATCCGTATTAGGACCTAAAATACGTACTTCATCTGTTTTTTCCATTAACTCTTTAAGAGGTAAAACATCTTTTAACATTTTATTATAATCAACATTCATAACATCCAAAGCATAATTAAAATATTCATCAGTGTTCTTTTTAGCTTTATATGCATCTATTTCTGATGGATAATTTAGTAAAACCCATTTTCTTTCATTAACCCTAATAAAATCTGTTTCTTTAGTCGCTGTTGATGTTTTTTTTATAATTTCAGGATCTACATCTATATTTTCAAATTCATTTGTTGTATATCTTATATTTATAAATGCATCATAATTATTCACTTTTTGTTTCTCATGTTTTTTTATTTCTTCTATCCTTTCATCTGTTTGTTTTTTGAGTAAATAACTATCAATTTTTGGTTCTTTTATTTCAACAAAGGGAATAGCTCCAACCTCATTTATATCTTTTATTAAATTTTTTATAAGTAGTATTGGTTTATTTGTTCTAGAAGTAATTAATACCTTATTTCCTTTTTCTAATTTTAAAGAATAATTAACAATTGTATAGCTTAATTTTTTTATTTTTTCGTCCATTATCTCACCCTTTTTTTATTATCTCATAATATATTATGAAAGGAGTTTTAAAATGTATTCAAATTATCAATCAAATTTTTTAAATTCTTATCCTAGTTCAAGTAATTTTTCTTCTTCTATGCCTAATTCTAGTTTATCTTCATCTATGTCTAATTCAAATAATTTTCAACCAATGTCTGAACAAAATAGAGTAGCTGGTGGATTTTTAGGGCCATTCATTTTAGGAGGTATAACAGGAGGATTAGTTGCTCCAGCATTCTATGGTGGATATAATAGGCCACCATATGGAAGACCATGTTGCCCACCTTATGGACCATATTTTTATTATTAATAAATAGTGTTGGTAAATTCCAGCACTATTTTATTCTTTTATACATGTAAACAACTATATATGGATTTTGTACTGAAAAAGGTGTTCCACTACAATTTGTACATCCTGTTGTATATTTTGATTCACCTGTAAATGTACTTTTTATACCAGATGTATTTTTGTTGTGGTCAAACCACCAACCACCACCTTGTGTAGCAGAAAGACCATATCCATTTAATACTGAAGTAGTACTATTAGCGCCTATAACCAAAGCTGAACCACCTGTGTTAAAAACACTTGTTATATTTCCACTTGGTGTATATGTATGAGTATGACTTGGTAAATTAGAAGTAGATAAAGTTGTTGTACTACTTCCACCAGTTGAGCCTGCTGTATAATTTGTTACACCATTACTTCCTGAACTTATAAGTGTTCTACCACTTCCATATGCTTCCCATGTTCCACCAAGTTTAGTTGCTACTGCTGAGGCTGTCTTTATATCTGTTGATATATAAATACTTCCTACTGGATACATTTCATTTATAACATCGCTTTTTAATGAACTAATTTTTGTTTTTAATTCATCATATTTATCAGCTATACTATATAATTCGTCAAGTGAATCTTGGAGCGTTGCATCATTTCCTAAATTAGACCCTGTTGGAGCACTTACTGCTATATCACTTGCATAAAATTTTGTCCCTGCATATACACTTACACTGCCTAGTACTAATCCTATTATTATTCCAATTATTAATTTTTTATTCATTTTTATCTACTCCTTCCAACAAAAAAAGAGGGTTTTTAACCCCCCCCCGACTTCAAGAATTTTTTTATCTCTCAGTCAATATTATTATTTTATTTTGCTTCTTCTATTGCTCTTGTTTCTCTTATCACAGTTACTTTAATTGTACCTGGATATTGTAATTCTTTTTCTATTTTTTCTTTAATATCACGAGCCACTTTAAAGCTTCCTAAGTCATCTATCTCTTCTGGTTTTACAATTACACGAATTTCACGTCCAGCTTGAACAGCATATGTTTTGTCAACGCCATCAATATTATTAGCTATATTTTCTAAATCTTGTAATCTTTTTACATAATTTTCTAATGAGTCATTACGTGCTCCAGGACGAGAAGCAGATAAAGCATCTGCAATTGCAACTATAACAGATATAACACTAGTAGCTTCTGTATCTCCATGATGTGATTCAATAGCATTTATTACAACATCACTTTCTTTATATTTACGAGCAATTTCAGACCCTATTGTAACATGACTTCCTTCTACTTCATGATCAATAGCTTTTCCAATATCATGTAGTAGTCCTGCTCTTTTAGCTAATAATTCATTTTCACCAAGTTCACTTGCTAACAATCCTGATAAAGTTGCTACTTCAATAGAATGTTGTAAAGCATTTTGACCAAAGCTTGTCCTAAAATTAAGTTTTCCAATTAATTCAACTAATTTTGGATCAACCTTGGAAATACCAAGTTGAAATAAAGCATCTTCTCCATACTCTCTAATTTTAATTGAAAGATCTTTTGAAGTTTTATCATATAACTCTTCTATTCTAGTTGGATGAATACGTCCATCTTTAATCAAAGCTTCTATTGTAATTCTAGCAAGTTCTCTTCTATAAGGATCAAAGCTTGATAAAACAATAGCCTCTGGAGTATCATCTATTATTAAATCAACTCCTGTTACAGCTTCTATTGTTCTAATATTTCTTCCTTCTCTACCTATAATTCTTCCTTTCATATCATCATTAGGTAGATTTACAACAGTAACTGTTTGTTCATTTGCTACATCACCTGCATATTTTTGCATACATGAAACAAGTAAATTTTTAGCTTTTTTATCTGCTTCTAATTTAGCAGCTGCTTCACGTTCTTTAATATAACTAGTTATTTCTAAATTCATCATTTCTTCTACTTTTTTTAATATTAAATCTTGCGCTTCATTTTTAGACATTTTAGAAATTTTTTCTAACAAATCAACTTGTTCATTTTTGATTTCTTCTATTTTAACTTGTTCATTTTGGATTTCTTTTTGTTTTTCATTTAAACTATTTTCTTTTTCTTCTAAGATTTGCTCTCTATTTTGAAGATTTTGATCTCTTCTATCAATGTTATTTTCACGAGATAATAATCTATCTTCCAAATCTTTTATTTCTAATTTTTTCTCTTTAATTTCTTTTTCCGTTTCTATCTTTAATTTATGTGTCTCTTCTTTTGCTTCTAAAATGTTATCTCTTTTTAATTTTTCTGCTTCTAATTTAGCATTTTCTAACATTTTTTCTATTTTATTTGAAGCATGTAAATTTTTTATATAATTTACAATAGTCATTGTTATAATTCCAACAAAAAGTCCAATCAAGACTAGTAAAATGGAGAGAATCATTTCATTCATAAAACAACCTCCATTCAATATATTTTCTAATGTAAGATACTTCCTTACATTATCATTGTAAATAAAAAATCAAAATAAGTCAATTTATTTTTTTATTAATTTACTATTACCTGTTTTGTAATCTATTTCAATTCCATCTTGAATATTATAAACATAAACATTAAATTTTATTCCTTCACCATTATCTTCTACTGAATATGCTTCTATTTCAACACCACTAGCTAGTAAATTATCATCTTTATAAAAAGGTGTTACCCTATATAGAACATGATTGTGTGTTTTTTTTATGTATTCAGCTACTTTATTTTCAAATTGTAACATACTTACTGTATTCATATATCTTGTACAAGTTATAAGGTTTTTTTCGTTAGCATTTTCTCCTGTTAATTGATATCCTATCAAATGACATCTATTATATAAATATTTACCATCAATATTATCATACTTTATAGTATGCCACCCTGTTGGTTTAATCATCCCTATTGATCCTCTTTTTTCAGTAGGCATTAAATCAATATCAATATTAGCGTATGCAACACCTGCTCTACCTAAATTATCTAATTCACTATATTTTTCAAAAGATCCTATATTATAATCACTTTCATTAAAATTAGGAATATTGTTATTTATATAAATATAACTATCTTCCTTATATTCTGGAATCTCATCAATATCATATGATATATTATTATTTCTATAATCTAAAATAACTAACATACAAACAATCAAATAAATAATATATCTTATATATTTCTTTTTCATACTATCACCATAATTATCATTTTAAATTCTTTTTCTAATTTGTCAATATCTATCTTCTAATATGAAAATATTCCCAAATGATGTAAATTAAAAATTTTAAGTATTTGATTATATTAAAACCTCCCTTCTACAATATATATAAACCAAAAATTTAATAAAACCTTTTTATATATTGAAAAAATTAACTTTTTAATTAATTTAATAAAAACAGATTATTGATATACTATCAATAATCTGTTGTTTAATAATAAATTACTCTTGTATTCCCTTGGCATGAATTTGAATTAGCACAATAATTTGAAGCTGAATCGGACCATCCTGACCAACTTCCCCAATTTTCACAACCTGCTTGTTCACATCTTACAACGGATGCACATCCACACGATTTATCTCGACATGGATAATATCCACCATTACATGTTTTTTGTTCCACCTTAGGTACTTGTTGATAACAATTATCCCAACCCACTGAATATCCACTTGGACAACCTCTTTTTTGAAGTTTATATGTTGTAATACCAAAAATTTGACTTGGTTGACATCGATATGTACCACCAGTTTTTTTCTTTTTAGCATCATTACAATCTTTTTTCGCATTATTATGTCCTGCGGAATTACTAAATTCCTTTATTGTCGTCCATGTATATGCTGTATAACGGAAACAATTTCCATAAGCAACATTAGTTCCTGATGGACAAATCCAACTTGAAGATTGCGTTAAACAATTATTATAACATGCATTGCAACTGTTGTATAAATAACATCCACAAACACCTTCATTTGCATAATAAATATTACAACTACGCTTAGTATATTGTGTCTTACTTGAAACAGTCACACTACATGTTCCACTATTTCCTGCTTTATCTTTTATTGTATATGACCCACTTTGTTTTAATCCTGTCTTTGTTGATGTACAAGATACAACACCACTTCCTCCTGTATCTTTACATGTAAATGTTGCTGTTACTCCACTTGTTGAATTTGTATTAGATTTACTTGATTCACATGTAGGCTTAGTCTTATCTATTCTTACTGTTTGATTTGCTGGGCATACGGTTGAATTGCCAGCATTATCAGATACTGTTCCTGGGCTTAAATTAGACCAATCTCCTTCCCAGTCTATATACCGACTAACATTACCCTTGCATCTGCTTGCTGTATCACTACATGTACCAATTAATGTTCTTGAAGAGTTTGTCCATGACGTACTTCCGCCACTTGATACACATGTAGGTTTAGTTTTATCTATTCTTATGTATGTACTACTTGGTGAACAGTTTCCTAGTTTATCACATGCTCTTATATATACTTCTTGATTTCTTTCTTTTGTAAAGTTCGTTGTTGTAAAAGGACTTTTCCCTGTTGAATTATTATACTTTGTCCAATTATTATTATCATATGAGTAATACCAATCTCCTAATCCACTTCTTCTATCACTTGAACTTACTGTTAATGCAAAATCATAATTTACCCAGTTCCCATTCGTTGGATTTGTTATATTTGGTTTATCTGGTCCTGTCACATCTACTTT
>CAKPGR010000020.1 GCA_934155005.1 uncultured Bacilli bacterium
TTCATTATAATTTTGTGATATACTAGTCATATGGAAGACCTCCTTGAATGTTTTCGTTAATTACATTTTATCAAGGGTCTTCCTTTTTGTATACTCATCCCCAAACTATTTTACACTATCTGGGAAGGTCAAAATTTGACAAAATAAAAAATTGTGTTATTATAGACAACAAAATCAAATTTATATGTAATTGTTTAGGGGGTATTATTATGTATAAATATACTAAAAGAATTATAGACATTATTTTTTCTATAACTTTAATTATATTATTCACACCTTTGATGATATTAATATCAATTTTAATAAAATTAGACGGAGGTCCAGCTATTTTTGTTCAAGAACGTAGTGGTAAAGATGAAAAACCATTTAAACTTTATAAATTTAGAAGTATGAATGTAGATAATAATGTTAGAGATTTTTCTCACGAAGATAAAATAACAAAAATAGGAAAAATTTTAAGAAAAACATCCTTAGATGAATTACCACAATTATTTAATATTTTAAAGGGTGAGATGAGCTTTGTAGGACCAAGGCCTTGGATAACTGATTATAGTGTTTATTTCACTTCAAATCAAAAAAGAAGATTAGAAGTTTTACCAGGTATAACAGGTCTTGCTCAATGTAGTGGAAGAAATAATATAACAATAAAAGAAAAAATAAACTTAGATGTTAAATATGTTGACAATGTAAGTTTAAAAATGGATGTGTATGTAATTTTAAAAACAATTAAATCAGTTTTAACACATGAAGGGGCAATTTCTTCAAAAATTTCTATAAAAAATGAAATAGATGAATTAAAAAATCAAACTAACGATAACTATTTATTAGATAAATCAATAATTTAGGTGTTATATGAGTAAAGAATTAGTTAGTATAATTGTTCCGGTATATAATGCTGAGAGATTTATAGAATCAACAATTAATAATGTTTTAAAACAAACACATCAAACTTTTGAACTTTTATTAATCGATGATATGTCAACAGATAATTCATATGAAATAATAAAAAAGGTTAATGATAAAAGAATAAAATATATAAAATTAGAAAAAAAGGGATTGGCTTCTGGTGCTAGAAATAGAGGTATAAAAGAAGCACAAGGTACTTTCATATGTTTTTTAGATGCTGATGATTTTTGGGAAGATAATAAACTAGAAAAACAAATTAAATTTATGAAAGAAAAAAACTGTGCTTTTTCTTTTACCGGTTATGAATTTACAAAAGAAGATGGAAATAAAACTAATAAAAAAGTATATGTTCCAAATGAACTTACTTATAAAAAAGCATTAAAAAATACAACGATTTTTACATCTACAGTCATGTTTGATACAAGTAAGATAAATAAAGATGATATTTATATGCCAAATGTTAAAAGTGAAGATACAGCATGTTGGTGGAATATATTAAAAAAAGGATACAAGGCATATGGCCTTAATGAAATTTTAGTTTATTATAGAAGAAGTGAAGGTACTTTATCTTCAAATAAAATAGAGGCAATTAAAAGAATTTGGAATTTATATAGAAATCAAGAAAAATTAAATTTAATTTATAGTTTATATAATTTTATCTTTTATGCTTTTAATGCAGTTAAAAGAAGAATATGAGGGGATTTATATGTTAAATAAATATATAAAAGGTAGACTAGGTAATCAAATGTTTCAGTATGCAGCAATGAGAGGATTTCAGCAAAAATATTTTCCTGATCAAAAAATAAACTTATCTTTTCAAAAAGTAGAGAAAAAATATAAAAATAAAAATGTTGATTATCTTAAAAATTTTAATACAGAATATACAAATAAAAAAATAAAAATCAATGTAAAACAAAGAATTTTAATATTTAATATTTCCTTTATTTTATTTATTTATAAATATATTATTAGAAAGAACTATTCTATAAATAGAGATAAAATTGAAGAAAAATATAAAAAAATACTTCTTAAAAATAATATTATATGGAAAACAAATGGTTATACTGATTTTGATATTAATTTAATAGATAAAAACAAAGACATTATTTTTTATGGATACTTTGAATCTCCAAAATATTTTAATAACGCTAAGGATATTATAAAAAATGATTTTACTTTTAAAAAAGATGTATCTGATAAAAAACTGTTAAATGAGATAAATAATTCAAATTCTGTTTGTATATCAATTAGAAGAGGAGACTTTGTAAAAAGTAAAGCTCACTTTGTCTGTAACAATGATTATTTTTATGAAGCTATAAATATTATGAATAAGAAAGTTAGAAATCCAAAATATATAATATTTTCAGACGATATAAATTGGGTTAAAGAGAATTTTAAAATAAAAGATGCTTTATATGAAAGTGGTAATGATTCATTAAGTGATAAATTAACACTTATGTCATCTTGTAAACATTTTATTATTTCAAATAGTTCGTTTAGTTGGTGGAGTCAATATTTATCTAATAACGAAGACAAAATCGTAGTAGCGCCAGCTATATGGAACAATTTGGAAAATAATACTAGTATATATGAAGATAATTGGATTTTAATTAATAGGGGTGATGTTAATGAAAAAAATTAAAGATAATTTAAAATATATTAAAATAAAAGATATATTATCAATTGTTATATTTATATTTATGATAATACCTTCATTAATTTATAAAGTTATTTTAAAAATACAAAAGAGAAATATTTGGTTAATTCAAGAAAAAAAAGATAAAGCTTGTGATAATGGTTATCATTTCTTTAAATATATAAGAGAAAATTATCCAAATGATGACTGTTATTATGTAATTGATATAAAATCACCAGATTATAAAAAAGTAGAAAAGTATGGAAATATAATTAACTATGGAAGTTTAAAAC
This sequence comes from uncultured Bacilli bacterium, assembly GCA_934155005.1. GTDB lineage: Bacteria > Bacillota_I > Bacilli_A > RF39 > UBA660 > CAJOJO01. The sequence continues at coordinate 2,836 of CAKPGR010000020.1, forward strand.
ATTGGTTATATTATATGAGTGCGGATAAAAATATTAGTACACAAAAATCAGGTAATCCGTCCCCAGCTTTATTTTATGTATTACATGTTTGGTTAAATCTTTATAATAATAGAATATTTTTACAACATGGAATAACATATAATAATTCTAAATGGCTATATTATAAAGAAACAAAATTTAAATTATTTATTTGTGGCGCTAAAAAAGAATATGAATATATAAAAAATAATTTTGGATATCCAACAAATAACTTAGCTTATTTAGGATTTTCAAGATTTGATAACTTATATAATAATGATATTAATAATAAACAAATACTTATTATGCCAACATGGAGAAACTGGCTAGGTAGAGATACTAATTCATTACATAAAGATGAAGTATTTAAAAATACAGAATATTTTAAACGTTGGAATTCATTAATAAATAATGAAAATTTGATAGATTTCATTGAAGAAAATAATATAAAAATTATATTTTATGCACACGATGCAATGAAAAAATATTTAAATGAATTTACTTCAACATCTAAAAATATAAAAATAATATCTAATGAAATGGATATACAAAAATTACTAAAAGAATCAGCATTATTAATTACAGATTATTCTAGTATTTATATGGATTTTGCTTATATGTCAAAACCAATAATATATTATCCATTTGATTTTGATGAATTTCATAAAAGACAATTAAAAGAAGGATACTTTAAATTTTCAAAAGATGCTTTTGGAAAAACTTGCAAAGATGAAGATGATGTAGTAAATAGAATCATTGGTTACATTAAAATGAATTATAAAATTGAAAATGTATACCAAAAAAGAATTAATCAATTCTTTGAATTAAAAGATCAAAACAATTCTAAAAGAATTTACGAATATTTAAAAGAAATATAAAGGTGGTGAGAATATGCTTATATGCTTAATTGTTTTCATATTAGTACCTATAATAGGATTGCCAATATATATATTATATTATTTATTAGATAAAAATAAATCGGGAATTTTATATTCAATATTGCTAGGAATTATGTTTGGTATATTAGCATATTACTTTAATCCACCAGAGAATTATGATTTATATAGATTAAAAATAATAGTAAGTGAACTTGTTAATTTAGATTTTAAAAGTGTATTATCACTTTCTAAAATAAGTGATTTAGAACTTATTCCTATGATATATAGTTATCTAATAGCATTAACTAATAATTTTAATTTACTTCAATTTTTTGTAGTGTCAATTGGTTATTCATTATTATTTTATATGTTATATGATTATAGAAAAATAACAAAATTAGATACATTATCATTTATAGCAGTTGTTTTATTTACTATATTTGGTTTTAATACATTATACTTTATAAGTGGTTTATATAATTATATAGCAATCATTATATTTAGTTTTGCTATATATAGTGAATATATAAAAAAGAACAAAAAAATATTTTCATATATTTTATATGCATTAACACTTTTTATTCATAATTCAATGTTTTTTCCATTTTCTATATTGATAATATATAAATTATCAAATAATAAACTTAATTTTAAATCTGCTTCACTTGTTTTATTTGTTTTCTTCTTTGCATATTATATTTTAAATTTTATAAATAATTATACAGGTATATCAATAATATCAAAATTATTAGATATGTATAATTCATATGTTGGTGGTAATAGTGGATTTAAAAATTTATATAGTGGTAATATACTTCTTATAGAATTGATAAAGTGGATAGTTACAATTTTATGTATTTTATTAGAAACAAATAGAAAAAAATTTAGTGATGTTAATGGTTTTATTCTACTACTTAGTTTAGGTACATTATTAATGATACCAAGATCAAGAGTAATGATAAGATTTGTTATGTTGATACAATTTGTTGGAATTGTTCCTATGATAGATTTATTAAAAAATAGTAATAAAAATAAAGTACTTAATTTTATGATTATTATAGGTTTTGGTTTTATGTTTTTAATTTATACATTCTTTGTTTTAAAAGGTGAAAACTTTGGCTATTTAAGTTCTAATATATTTGGTAATATATTTAGCGTATTCAAAAGGAGTATGATTTAGATGAAGACAAAAAATTCAATTAAAAATTCAATATCATCTATAATAACAAATGTTATTACAATTGTTATAGGTTTTATTGCTCAAAAAATATTCATAAATATTTTAGGAAGTGAGTATTTAGGAATAAATGGTGTATTTACTAATATTATATCAATGTTATGTTTAGTTGAAGTTGGATTTGGTCCTGCAATAGTATATAACTTATATAAACCAATTCATGATAATGATATAGAAACAATTAAATCATTATTAAAATTCTATAAAAAAATATACACTATAATAGCAATTATAATTTTATTATTTAGTTTTATATTGATACCATTTTTACCATTTTTCATAACAGATATATCTATTGATATAAATCTAAATTTAATATATATATTATTTGTTATTGACACTGTTTGTTCATATTTACTAGCATATAAAAGAAGTGTTTTATATGCTAATCAAAAAAATTATATTATTAATATAATACATATTATATATATATTAATTTTGAATATAGTTCAAATATTAATATTAGTTTATACTAAAAATTATTATTTATATTTAATATCTAAAATAATCATAAGCATATTAGAAAATATAGTTATAGTATTATTTGTAAATAAAAAATATAATTATGTTTTGGATAAAAACGTTAAATCATTAGATAAGAATATTGAAAATGACATTTTTACAAAAGTAAAAGCCTTAATTGTTCATAAAATAGCTGGCTTTGTTATAACTGGTACAGACAATATAATTATTTCAAAATTTATAGGTATAATTGTAGTTGGTTTGTATTCTAATTATTATTTAATCATTAAAGCTTTAAATGTATTATTTGGACAGGCTATAACAGCTTTAACGCCAAGCTTAGGTCATTTGTTAGTAGAAAAAGATTACGATAAAAATTATCAAGTATTTAAAAAAGTAAGATTTATTAATTTTTGGATAGTGTGTATAACAGGTACAGGATTACTTTTGGTAATGCAATCATTTATAACGCTATGGTTAGGTAGTGAATATTTACTTGGTATATCAACTTTACTAGCACTTGTTTTAAATCATTATAGTCAATTAACAAGAAATACCTATATGACATTTAAAGAAGCTGCTGGTATATATTATGAAGATAGAAGAGTACCGATAGTAGAATCAATTACCAATATAGTAGCCTCTATTATACTTGTTAAATTAATTGGACTTCCTGGTGTATTTATTGGAACATTTATAAGTAGTTTAGTGCTATGGCTTTATAGTTATCCAAAATATGTATATAAAAAGTTATTTAATAGAAGTTATAAAAAATATGCGGATGAAACAATTAAGTATTTTATTTTATTTATAGTAATTAGTTTAATTTCATTTGTTATATCAAAAATAATAAATCCATACTCATTTATCATAAACGTAATAATAACGATGCTTGTTCCTAATATAATCTTATTTATATTATATAGAAAAACAGATGAATTTAATTATTATAAAGATTTATTTATGAATTTGACAAAAATAAGAAAAAAGATATAATAAACAATTATTAAAGGGGGATTTGTATGAAAGAAGAACAAGAATTAGATATATCCTATATCTTACAAACTATTGGACATTGGTTTTTATTAATATTACTTTTTGTAATAATAGGTGGATCAGTAGCTATATTTTATAATTATGGAGCGCCAATAAAATACCAAAGTCAAACAACTTTATATGTTCAACCAGAGGTAAATTCAAATGAAGTTAATTATCAAGGTATATTAACTAACCAAAGAATGGTTAAAGCATATGTTCAAATTATAAAAAGTAGAAAAGTTACTAATCAAGTAATTAAAGAGTTAAAATTAAATTATAGTTATAAAGAAATGACTGATAATTTGACTGTTAATTCTAGCGATGATACACAAATGATCACAATTGCTATTAAAAATACGGATAAAAATTTAGCTAAGGATATAGCTAATACATATGCTAGTATTTTTATCAAAGAAATAGCTTCTGAAATGAATATTAATAATATTAAAGTTATCGATGAAGCTATTATTAGTGAAGAACCAGTTGAACCTAAAACTATTTTCAACTGCATTATTGGTATAGTGGGTGGCTTAGCTGTTGGTCTTGCCTTAGCTTTCTTAATAGAATCAATGGATAATAAAATTAAAAATCATGAAGATGTTAAAAAATATCTAAAAATTAAAACACTAGGTATAGTGCCACATAATTCAATTGATAATGATATTCCAGATAAGAAGAAAGTATATGTAAAACCAAATCAAGTAAATATTAAAATATTAAATGATCCAACTAGTGTTGTTTCAGAATCTATTCGTATGATTAGAACAAATTTAAATTTCATGGATTTAAAATTAATTAATGTTACATCAACATTGCCAAGTGAAGGTAAATCAGAAGTTATTTCTAATTTAGCCGTATCTTTCGCAATGCTAGATAAAAAAGTTTTAATTGTAGATTGTGATTTAAGAAAACCAAAAGTACATAGAAATTTTGGATTACTTAGAAAACATGGTGTCTCAGATATTGTTTTATCAAAAGGTAAATTAGACTTTAGAGATTGTGTTCAAAAATATGTAGAAAAAGATGTTACTGTTGATATATTAACAGCAGGAAGTAAAATATCAAATCCTTCGGAATTAATTAATAGTAAAGGATTTGCTAAATTATTAAATGATTTAAAAGAAGAGTATGATTTAGTTTTAATAGACTGTCCACCAATTTCATCATTAACAGATGGAGTATTAGTTTCAAAACTTGCTGATGGTACAGTTTATGTAATTGAATCCGATAGAACAGATTATCAAGTAATTCAAAGTTGTATAGAAAGTCTTAAATCAAATGGTGCTTTTATCTTAGGAGCTATTTTAACTAAGGTAAATGTTAAAAGAGAGAAAAAACTATATGGATACAAGTATGACTACTATTATTCAAACTATAATAAATAATGAAATATATAGATATACATTCACACATTGTATTTGATGTTGATGATGGTTCTAAGAGCTTAGAACAATCGATTAAATATTTAAAAGAAATTAAAAAGATAGGAATGAATAAAGTAGTTTGTACTCCTCATATGAAACATGGAAAAAAAGAGAAAGCTTTAAAAATAGTTAAAAATTTCAAAATACTTAGAGAAGAAGCAAATAAACTAAATATTAAATTATATTTAGGAAATGAAATTATGTATTCTGATCAAATTGTAGACTTGTTAAAACATAAAAAAATAACAACTTTAAATAATTCAAATTATGTTTTAGTTGAATTTAAAAGAAATGAAAATATGGATATAGATACTGTTTTAGATTCCCTAGAAGAGTTAATTGAAAATGGTTATAATGTTATTTTAGCGCATCCAGAACTTTATCATAATTACCGCAATATAGAATATATAAAAAAAATAAAAGAATTAGGAGTAATGTTACAATTAGATGCAACTAGCATTTTAAGAAGAAGAACTAATAGAGAAATATATAAATTTTCAAAAAAACTATTAAAAGAAAGATTAATTGATATAGTGGCTAGTGATTCACATTGTACAAAAAAAAGAGACTTTTTATCAATGAAAAAAGCATATAAAAAAATAAAAAATAAATATGGAAAAACATATGCAAATATAATTTTTTATGAAAACCAATCAGAAATTGTAGGTGATTAAAATGAAAAAAAAGATTATCGGTATTATTATAAGTGTATTATTAATTATAAATATAGTTTTCTTTATTTTTGAGTTTAATACATTAGTATTTATAAATAAAATAATACCATTTATCGGAAATTTATTGTTATTAATTTTAGTCACTTTTCAAATATATTTATTATATAAAATTATTAATAATATAAAAATAAAAAAAATAATATACATTATTATGTTATTTCTAAATATCATAATATTTATACTTAATATCAGTGCTAATATATTTGATAAATTTATGAGTAATCTAACTGATAATGAAGAAATTTATACAAGTACTATAATTGTTAGAACTGATAGTAATATAACTAGTACCAATGATTTAGTTAATGTAAATATAGGTCAATCAAGTGATAAGTTAGATTATGAAAATTATAAATTAGGACATGACTATTTAGAAAAACATAATAAATTACAAAATAATTTTTACGATTATAATGATTATAAATTAGCTATTAGTGATTTACTTAACGGAAATATTGATGCTTTGATTATATCAGGTGATTATCTAAATTTATACGATGAATATTTTGAAAATTTAGATTCAAAGGTAAGACCAATTATAGATAATTTAGAATACTCTGTTAAAATAGATTCCAATAAAACTAAGGATCAATCAGAACCATTTACTATGCTAGTTATAGGCGCTGATGGTGATGGGGGCGCTACATATAATGCTGATGTGTTAATATTAATGACAGTTAATCCAAATACAAAAAAGGTTGTTATGGTTGATGTTGTTAGAGATACGTATGCGCTTAATCTTGGAAATAATAAAATGGATAAAATCACTCATTCTGGTTGGTATGGTACACAAAATGTTGCTGATACAGTAGGAAATTTATTTGATATAAAAATAGATTATTATATTAGAATGAATTTTAATTCAGTTATAGATTTTATAGACTTAATGGGTGGTATTGATATTGATGTTCCATATAAAATTAATGTTAAAAATGGTAAAACTAGTTATTATGTAGATAAAGGTTACAGACATTTAAACGGAACTGAAACCTTAGCCTTAGCTCGTACTAGAAAGATGCCTGGAAGTAGTTTGTATACAAGAGGAAGAATGCAAATGAATATTATTGAACAAACTATAAAACAAATGGATAGAAATTTTATTATTAATAATTTCTTTACAACATTTAATTTGATTTCTGATAATGTTGTAACAAATATATCAAAACAAGATTTATACTATTATATTCAAAAATATATTGATATTAAAGATGAATTAGTCTTTAGTGAAAATTCTCTTAATGGTAGTGATAGTCAATATTACCATGAAGGAATGAAGCAATATTTATATACTTATAAGGTTGATGAAAATAGTTTAAATGAAATGAAAACCTTATTAAAGGACAACTTAAAATAGATTAAAATCTATTTTTTTTAATAATTATATGATAAAAAAATACTATCAAAAAAATTTCATGATAAGCCTTATTTTTTTCTTATTTAACTAGACAATAAAAAAAATTGTGATATAATAAAAGACAAAAATTTGGAGGTGTAGTATGAAATTAGATTTGCCTGTATTAATAGTAAAAGGTTTTGTCTTGCTTCCAAATAATGAGCTTAAATTAGATATAGAAATTAATAAAGAAATACTAGATATATCAAAAGAACTTTATGAAAATAAAATATTAGTGGTAACAGATTTAGATGATTTAGAAGAAACAACTAATATAACTAATTTACCTAAAATTGGCGTTATTGCTAAAATAAAACAAAAAATAGAACTTCCAAACAAAAAATTTCGTTTAACTTTAAAAGGAATTATAAGAGCAAGTATTTTAGAATATATGAATGATGACAAAGACTTATTTGCCATTATAAAAGAGATAGAATATAAATCTGGTAATGATGATGAAATATTAAAAGAAAAACTAAAAAATGAGTTGATTGAATATACTAAATTACCATCTACATCTAATAGCTTTTTAAATCAAATAAGTGTAAATAATTTAGAAAAACTTACAGATATAATTCCTTATAATTTAAACATAAAAGAAAATAGATTACTTGAATATCAACAAAATACTAATTCTAAAACAAGAATGAAAATGATACTTGAAGATATTTATAAAGAAAAAAAGTTATATAATTTAGAACAAGATTTAGATATAAAATTAAATCAAGAAATAGATAAAAGTCAAAAAAACTTCTTTTTAAGAGAAAAACTAAAAATAATAAAAGAAGAACTTGGTGATAATAATTTTGTTAATAGTGAAATAGATATTTTAAAAGAAAGATTAAATAACTTAGATGCAAATATAAATATTAAAGAAAGAATAAAAAGAGAAATAAATAGATATGAACTTTTACATTCAACTTCACCAGAGATAAATATTACAAGAGATTATATAGAATGGCTTTTAGATTTACCATGGAAGAATTATACTATTGATAATGATAATTTAATAGAAGTAAGACAAAAATTAGATGAATCACATAGTGGACTTTTAAAAGTAAAAACAAGAATTATTGAATACTTAGCCGTCAAACAATTAACAAATTGTATTAGAGGACCAATTTTATGTTTAGTTGGACCTCCTGGAGTAGGTAAAACAACTCTTGCATATTCTATCGCAAATGCAATGAATAGAAAATTTGTAAAAATATCAGTTGGTGGAATTAATGACGAAGCAGAATTAATAGGGCATAGAAAAGCTTACATAGGTTCAAGTCCTGGCAAAATAATTACTCAAATAAAAAAGGCTAAAACAGCTAATCCTGTTTTTCTAATAGATGAAATAGATAAGATGGTAAAAAATTTTAAAGGAGATCCAGCAAGTGTTTTATTAGAGGTATTAGATCCAGAACAAAATAAATATTTCACAGATAATTATATTGAAGAAGAATTTGATTTATCAAAAGTTATGTTTATAGCAACAGCTAATTATGTAGAAGATATACCAGAAGCATTAAGAGATAGATTAGAAATAGTAAATTTATCTAGTTATACAGAATTTGAAAAACTGGATATAGCTAAAAAGTATCTTTTACCTAAGATTTGTAAAGAACATGGTATAAATTATGAGTGCATAAAAATAAAAGATGAAATATTACTTAAAATTATAAAAAATTATACAAAAGAAGCTGGTGTAAGAGAATTAGATAGGATATTATCGTCAATTATAAGAAAAATTATAACAAGTCTTGCTAGTCATAAAATAACAATGAACAAATATATTGTTGATAATAAAAAATTAATAGAATTTTTAGGAGAAGAAAAATATCCAAATATAAAAATAAAAAAATTAGATATTGGTGTTGTAAATGGACTTGCATATACACCTTTCGGTGGAGATATATTACCACTTGAGGTAAGTATTTTTAAAGGCAAAGGTGAACTAATTTTAACAGGATCACTCGGAGAGGTTATGAAAGAAAGTGCGATAGTTGCTATAAATTATATAAAATCAAATTATAAATATTTTAAAATAGATTATGATAAATTAATTAATAATGATATCCATATACATATACCTAATGCTGCAATCAAAAAAGATGGGCCAAGTGCTGGTATAGCCTTAACAACAGCTTTAATAAGTTTATTTAAGAATAAAAAAATAGGCTCTAATATAGCATTTACAGGAGAAATTAGCTTAACAGGTAATGTTTTACCTGTTGGTGGGTTAAAAGAAAAAAGTATAGGAGCACTTAGAGCAGGTATTGATACTATTTATATTCCAGATTCTAACATTAGGGATTTAGATAAACTACCAAAAGAAGTAATTGAAAAGATAAAATTTATCCCTATTAAAAACTATAAAGATTTATATAAAGATTTAGAGGTGAAATAATGGAAGAAAAATTTAACATAGAATATCAATCTTTATTTTCTATATTTTTATTTGATTCATTAATTTTTTTGAATGAAAATGAAATGAATGAATCATTAAAAACTATAACAAACGTAAAGACAATAAAAACTTTATTTAGTTATTATGTAGATTATATTTTAGATGTAAAAATTTATCCTGAGGAAATTAAGAATAAATTACTTAAAATTGCTGATTATATAGATTATCCAGAAATTAAAGAAAAAATAAATAAATTAAATGATTTTTCGTATCAATTTTATTATAAAGAGTTAACTTCAAAATATAATGATTTATCATTTTATAATGATGGTAACGCTATTATGTGGAGTAAAAAAGATATAAGTGAATCTTTAAAATATGATTTTAGAGTTTTATTTCTGTATTTGAAAGATGACAAACTAGAAAATAATCTACCATTTCTTTTAGATCAAAAATTTTTAGCAAGTTTAAGAAAAATATATATGATAGATAAGGATTTATTTTATAACAGTCTTTTTACGAATCGTTATATCAAAATATTAAAAATGAATATTGATTTTTTAAATAATATAGATGATAATATAATTAAACTTTATATAAAACATAATTATATGAATCAAGAAAATTATGTTATAAATTTAAACGAAATGGAAAAAATGAAAAAAGATTGTTTAAAATTAATGGATATGATATGTAATGATAAAAGAATATTTAATTATGGAGATTTTTTAAGCCATTATAAAATGTTATTATTAGAAGAATATTTGTTTAATAATGGTAAAATAAATGAACAAATTTTAGATTTAGAATTTATTTATTCATATATTGATGGAATAAGTGATAACTTTTTACCTAATAATTCTAAAAAATTATTAATTGATTTAATGGATACAGCTAAAAAAAATTCTTGTAATTTAGAAGAGTATAATCATTATTTAGTCAGATTAAATAGTTTAGAAGTAAGTAAACATATTAATTATAAAGAAAGAATTTTAAGAACTAATCATTTTTTAATTGATGAAAAGGAATTAAAAGAATCTGTAAAATCTATAAAAAATGATTTACATGCTTTTAAAATCTTTATGCTTGATAATGACACCTATGAAAAAAACAAAGAAAAATTATTTAATAATATGAATGCTTATTCTATAAATTTTTTTATAAAATTAAATCCAGATTTATTTTTAGATGATTTAGCTAATAGTAGAGCAAAGGAAATAATTAAAAACTCTAATATTAAGGGAAAAAATAAAACATTAAAAAAGTTAAAACAAATAGAAAAATTATAATTTAGATTATTGATAGATTAAACCAATAATAATATAAAGAATATTCATTTTTGAATATTTTTTTTTGACAAAAAATTAGTTAGTATAAAAGATAGGTATATAAAATAAATAATATCTTTTTTGTTCTAAAATTACCTTAGTTTTATATAATTAAGTAAAAGGAGGATAATTTTATGAATAAAATAATTCCATTTAAAAAAGAAATTATATTTAAAACAAATATAAAAGAGATAACGAGTATTTCATTAGAACATACATTATCTTTAAAAGAGGGTAATGTAATTAATGGAAATTTTATTATAAGTGGAGACTATAAAATGCTTGATACAAGTGTTAATAAAGAAGATTTTTCATATGAAATACCATTTACAGCTTGTATAGATGAAAATTATATTTTGGATGATATCAAAATTGATATAGATGATTTTTATTATGAAGTAATAAATGATAATATATTAGAAGTTAATATAGATGTTAAAGTTGATAACATAAAAGAAAAAGAACTGGAAGAAAAAACACGAGTAATTGAAGAGTTGCCAATAGAAAGTAGTAATGAAGAATTAGAGCAAGAAAAAAGATGTATTGAGGATGAGAATCTTAGTATAAGTAATGTAACAGATTTATTTGAAACAGATGATTCTAATTCATATCGTAGTTATACAGTTTATATTGTAAGAGAAAATGATACTATTGAATCTATAATGACTAAATATGCTGTAAAAAAAGAAGATTTAGAACCTTACAATGATTTATCTGAGATAAAAATAGGTGATAAAATAATAATTCCGGCCTTATGATAGAAATAGATAATATATTAAAAAAACATGATTTAAGAACTAATTATTATAAAAGAATGGGTAAAGCAACGCTTATAAATTCTAATAAAGGATTATTAATATTAAAACCAAAAATTGATTCTAATATTTATAGTTATCTAGATTCTAGAAGTTTTAATTATTATCCAAAAAAAGTAATTGATGATAATGAATATGATATTACAGAATATATAGATGATATAAGTATGCCAGAAGACCAAAAAATACTAGATTTAATAAATCTAGTTTCTTTATTACATAATAAGACAACGTATTATAAAAATGTTACAATAGATGACTTTAAAAAAAATTATGAAGATATTAAAAACAACATTGAATATTTATCAAATTATTATAATGATTTAATTAGTATAATTGAATCAAAAGTTTATATGAGTCCAGCAGAACTTTTACTAGCTTCCAATATATCTATTATTTTAAGCGCTATATCATTTGCTGACTACGAGCTTAATAAATGGTATAAATTAATAGAAAATAAAAATCAAAGAAGATATGTGGTTCTTCACAATAATTTAAAATTAGATCATTTTATAAAAAATAAAGGTTCTTATTTAATTAGTTGGGATAAATCAACAATTGATATACCAATTTATGATTTATATAAATTATATAAAAGTCATGCAACTAGTTTTGATTTTAAATATATTTTAGAAAAATATGAGCAAAATTATCCATTATTAGAAGAAGAAAAAAAACTATTTTTTATTTTAATTTCTTTGCCTGACAAAATTGATTTAAATGATAATTTATATAATTCATGTTTAAAAATTAATAAAATGCTTGATTATTTATACAAAACTAATTCTTTAATATCACCATATTACCTTAAAGATACAAAAACCGATGAATAAAAAAAGTAAAAATAAGATAAAAATATTAAATCTAGTAATAATAAAAAATGTTAAAATTAATTGATAAAAAATAAGTAAACCTGTTATAATTAAAAAAATTACCCATTTGCCTCTACCATACCAAAAATTATTCATAAAACCACCTATAATATTATATGTAAGTAAATATTTATTCATAGTTAAATAACTAAGTAAATTATATATTTATACTACTAGATAATACGCTTTATCTTGTTTTTTTATATATTGATGTGTTAAAATTGTTAAGAGGAGTGGTTGTATGGAAATATATGTTCCAGATGTGTATAAAAAAAGTGTTTTAGAGGTTAATTATAAAAAGTTAAATGATAGTGGTGTTAAATGTTTTTTATTTGATTTAGATAATACTATTGCCCCTTTTAATAAAAAAGATGTAAATGAAAGAATTGTTGATTTATTTAATATGTTAAATAAAAAAAATATGAAGTTAATTATCTTTTCTAATAGTCCTAAATCAAGAGTTGAAATGTTTGCTAAAAAGCTTAATATAGACTATATTAGTAGTGCTAGAAAACCTTTTACAAAAAAACTTGAAGATTTATTAAATAAAAATAAATTAAAAGAAAATGAAGTTGCTATTATAGGAGATCAATTATTAACTGATATTAAAGTTGGTAATAAAGTTGGTATATTAACAGTTTTAGTTGATCCAATTTCATCCTATGATCCTATCTGGACTAAGATTTCTAGAAGAAGAGAAAAGAATATCAAAAGAAAATTAAGAGATAAAGGTTTATTTAAAGGACATTATTATGATGAAAAAGTGTAGTGGCTGTGGTTCAATTTTACAAAATGAAGATTTTAACGTAGAAGGGTATGTTAAATCATTAGAAAGCAATCTTTGTCTTAGATGTTTTAGAATTAAAAATTATAGTGATTACAAAAGTGTTTCAAAAACAAATGCTAATTTTTTACCAATTTTAAAAGAAGTTAATAAAACTAATGATTTGGTTTTACTTGTTGTTGATACTTTCTTAATTAATAAAGATATATCTTTTATAACTGATAATTTAAATAATGATATATTATTAGTTTATACAAAAAGAGATATACTACCACTTAAAGTATCAGATCAAAAATTGCTAGATTATAATATTGGTATTAACCCAGTTGATAAAGTTATTATTAGTAGCAATAAAAATTATAATATGGATTTATTATATGAAAAAATAAATAAATATAAAAAAAGTAAAAATGTTTATATAGTTGGATTTACTAATGCAGGAAAAAGTACTTTGCTAAATAAAATTATTTATAATTATTCTAATTTAAATAGTGAGGTAACTACTAGTATAATGCCTTCAACTACTTTAAATAAAGTTGAAATAAATTTGAACGAAAATTTAACTTTGATTGATACACCAGGTATTATAGATGAAAATAGTATTATAAATTTTATAGATCCTAAGAAAATAAAAAAAATAATGCCTAATAGAGAAATAAAACCTATAACATATCAAGTTAAAGGTACACAATATATAGAGATTGAAGATTTGGCTTTGATAGAAGCAAGTGATAATAATTTAACTTTCTTTATCTCAAATAATTTAAAAATAGAAAGATTTTATAAAAAAAAGGAATCTAAATTAAAAGATAATAAAATTAGAGTAAAAGAAAATGAAGATATAGTTATAACAGGACTTGGATTTATTAAAGTAACTAGTAGTGGTGTTATTAATGTTAAGACAATTAAAGGAGTAGAGGTTTATACAAGAGTTAGTTTAATCTAAGATGTTTTTATATCAAAAATTAGATATAAAAATATAAATTAAATAATAATATTGATATAAAAGATTCAAAGCTAGAGAGTGGTACAAACTCTTTTTTTTATAAATATTAATATTTAGTACTAAGACGAAATAATAAAGTAAAATCAAATTATTCTTTAAATTAAAGAAAGTAAAATAATTTGCTTGATTTTAAATATAATATAGTGTATATTAAATATGTACTTATTTTTGGATTTAAGAGTCTCCGACTTACTTCTAGAAATTAAGCGAATATTTATGAAAGGAGAATGGTTATGGCATTAACAAAATTACAAAAAGAAGAAATAGTAAAAAAATATGCTAGAAAAGCTGGTGACACTGGTTCACCAGAAGTTCAAATTGCTCTTTTAACTGCTGAAATTAATGAATTAACAGAACATTTAAAAGAACATAAACATGACCATCATTCAAGAAGAGGACTTCTTAAAAAAGTTGGTCAAAGACGTAGTATGCAAAAGTATTTACGTAAAACAGATATTACTCGTTATAGAGAATTAATTGCTAGCTTAGGTTTAAGAAAGTAATTTAAAGTAGACACTATTTTTAAGTGTCTTTTTTATAAGATTAAAGGAGTTAAAAAATGAAAAAAATATTTGAATTAGATTTTAGAGGAAGAAAATTAGTTGTAGAACATGGTGAACTTGCTAAACAAGCTGATGGTGCTGTTTTAGTTAGATATGGTGATACTGTCATTTTATCAACTGTTGTTGTATCAAATAATGCAAATGTATTATCTGACTTTTTCCCATTAATGGTTTTATATCAAGAAAAGTTATATTCAGTTGGTAAGATTCCAGGTGGATTTATTAAAAGGGAAGGAAGACCAACAGAAGCAGCAACACTTGCCGCACGTATGATTGATAGACCAATGCGACCAATGTTTCCTAGTGATTTTAGAAATGAGGTTCAAGTTGTTAACACTGTGTTATCAGTAGATAATGATAATTCCCCAGAACTTACAGCAATGTTTGGGTCAAGCCTTACAACATGTATTTCTAAAATTCCATTCGATGGACCAATCGCGGGTGTTAAGGTTGGAAGAATAAATGGTGAATTTATAATTAATCCTACACAAGAAGAATTAGAAGAATCTGATATTGATTTAATAGTTGCTGGAACAAAAGAAGCTATTAATATGGTAGAAGCTGGTAGCAAAGAAGTAAGCGAAGAAGATATGTTAGAAGCTTTAATGTTTGGTCACGAAGCTGTAAAAGAGTTATGTGAATTCCAAGAAAAGATTATTGAAGAAATTGGTGTAGAAAAAATGGAATACGAAAAATTAGAAATTGAAGAATCTTTGAGAACAGATATTTCTAATCTTGCTTCTTTAAAATTAGATCAAGCAATGCGTATTAAAGATAAACAAGAAAAATATGCAGCAATTGATGCAGTAAAAGAGGAAGTTGTTGAAAAATATACTTCATCTAATCAAGATTTAGATAAGGATGAATTAACAATTTTAATCACAAAGGTAAAATTAGTCTTAGAAGAAATTGAATATGATATTTTTAGAAATATTACCGTTTCTGAAAAAACAAGAGCGGATGGAAGAAAGATGACAGAAATTAGACCTCTTTCTACAGCTATTGATTTACTTCCTAGAACTCATGGATCTGCTTTATTTACGCGTGGTGAAACGCAAAGTTTAGCTGTTACAACACTTGGAGCTTTAAATGAATATCAAGTGTTAGATGGAATTAGTTTAGAAGCTGAAAAACATTTTATGTTACACTATAATTTTCCAGCTTTCTCAGTTGGAGAAACAGGAAGATATGGAAGCCCAGGTAGAAGAGAAATAGGACATGGAGCTTTGGGAGAAAGGTGTTTGCGTCAAGTAATGCCAAGTGAGGAAGAGTTTCCTTATACTGTTCGTGTTGTATCTGAAATATTAGAATCAAATGGTTCAAGTTCTCAAGCTACTATATGCGCTGGATGTATGAGTTTAATGGCAGCAGGTGTACCAATTAAAGCACCAGTTGCTGGTATTGCTATGGGACTTATTACTTCAAAAGATGGTAAAGATTATACTATTTTAACTGATATTCAAGGTATGGAAGATCATTTAGGAGATATGGATTTTAAAGTTGGTGGAACTAGAAAAGGTATTTGTTCACTACAAATGGATATTAAAATTAAAGGTATAACTAAAAATATTTTAAAAGAAGCATTAAAGCAAGCTAAAACAGCTAGATTTGAAATACTAGATGTTATGGAAAAACAAATAGCTGAACCTAGAAAAGAAGTATCTAAATATGCTCCAAAAACAATGACATTTACAATTAATCCAGATAAGATAAAAGATGTTATTGGTAAAGGTGGAGAGATGATCACTAAGATTATATTAGATGCATCAGGAACTTCAACAGTTCAAGATGTAAATTCTGTTAAAGTTGATCTTGAAGATGATGGACGTGTTATTATATATCATACTAATCAAGAGATAATAGATAAAACAGCAGAAATGATTAAAGCAATTGTTAGAGAAGTAGAAAAAGATGTAATCTACAAAGCTAAGGTTGTTAAAGTAGAAGAATTTGGATGTTTTGTTGAATTATGGCCTGGTTGTGAAGGATTAGTTCATGTTTCACAATTAGATACAAAAAGAGTAGAAAAACCAAGTGATATAGTTAAAGTTGGTGATGAAATTTTAGTAAAATCACTAGGATATGATAAAAAAGGAAGACTTAATTTATCACGTAAAGAAGCTATAAAATAAATGATGCGAAAAATATACTTGAAAAAAGAAATTCAATTTGATAAAATGAATTTGTAAAACAAAATAATAATATTGACTGAGAGATAAAAAAATTTCAA
>CAKPGR010000021.1 GCA_934155005.1 uncultured Bacilli bacterium
GCCAATAATAGTTATCCATTTGCTTGGATAAATAGCCCATGGCCTTGGGAAAATAAATAGAAAGGAGTATTAATATGTGGATATATGAAAAAAAACTGGAATATCCAGTTAATATTGAAAAAAAAGATTTAAAAATGGCCAAATATTTAATGGCTCAATATGGTGGACCGGACTCAGAATTAGGGGCATGTGTTAGATATTTAAATCAAAGATATACAATGCCAGATGATAAGGGAAAGGCACTTTTAACTGATATTGGTACAGAAGAAATGGCTCATTTAGAAATAATTGCTGCCATGATTTATGGGTTAATGAAAAACGCTAGTATTGATGAAATAAAAGAAGCTGGTCTAGGTGGATATTTTGCAGAACATGATGGTGGATTATTTCCAGCTGATCCAATGGGAATACCTTGGAATTCATCATACATTGAAACAACTGGTGACTTTATAGCTGACCTCGAAAGTGATATGGCAGCTGAACAAAGAGCACGAGCTACCTACGAACACTTAATGGATTTAACCAATGATAAAGACGTCTTAGGTCCATTATCATTTCTAAGGCAAAGAGAAATAGTTCATTATCAAAGATTTAAAGAATTAAGAAATTATTATTTAGAAAACAAAATAGAGAGAGATTAATATAAAAATAACTCATCTGGTGTCATTTCAAAAATTTTTGCTATTTTAATAGCCATATCATAAGTTAAGTTTCTTTTCTTATTTTCAATTAAGCTATAATGTGAATAAGAAATATTTAATTTTTTTGCCATTTCATATATTGTATATTCCTTTTCAAGACGTAATTGTTTAAGTTTATTTGTTTTATACATATAATCACCAAATTAATAATATCATTTATTAGACTATTAGTCTATATTATTTAATCACTAATTGTGAGAAAATATAGGTGTGGTGATAGTATGATTAAAGAAGATATATACAATATTGTAGGAAAAAACATAAAAAAATATAGAAAGAAAAATGGTTTGACACAAAGAATGTTAGCTGAAAAATTACTTTTATCAGAAAGTTTTATTGCTAAACTAGAATCAACAACACATCAAACTATTTCATTAGATACTTTAGAACAAATTGCTCATGTTTTAAATATTGATATAAAAAACTTATTCGATAAAGAATAAGTTTTATTTTTTACTATCAAATTTTTTTCTTTCATTCGTATTTAAGATTTTTTTTCTTAATCTTAAATGTTCTGGTGTTACTTCAACATATTCATCACTATTTATATAATCTAGACAATATTCTAATGTTAAAGGTCTTGGTCTTTTAAGAACAACTGTATGATCCTTACCAGCACTTCTTGTATTTGTTAAATTTTTACCTTTAACAACATTAACAGCCAAATCATTTTCATGAGTATGTTCACCAACAATCATACCTTCATAGATATCTTCACCAGGTTCAACAAACATAATACCACGATCTTCTAATTGACCAAGTGCATAAGCAGTTGATTTACCATTTTCCATTGAAACTAATACACCAAGTTTTCTTTCACCTACTGTATTTCCAGCCATAGGTGCATATTCCTTAAATGTATGATTAATAATTCCATATCCTTTAGTCATTGTTAAAAATTCTGTTGGAAAACCAATCAAACCACGTGATGGAATAGTATAATTTAATCGAACTTGATTATCATTATTTGTCATATTTTCCATAGTTCCTTCACGATTTCCTAAAGCTTCTATTACATTTCCAACATATTCTTCTGGAACATCAATTTGAACATCTTCATATGGTTCACATTTAACGCCATCTATTTCTTTAATAATAACTTCTGGTTTTGAAACTTGAAGTTCAAATCCCTCACGACGCATATTTTCAATTAATATAGATAAATGAAGTTCTCCACGACCAGAAACAATAAATGACTCATTATCATTTTGTCTAACTTTTAGAGAAACATCTCTTTCCATTTCTTTTTTTAATCTTTCTTCTATTTTTCTAGCAGTGACAATCTTACCATCTCTTCCAACAAATGGAGACGTATTAACCCCAAATGTCATTTGAAGAGTTGGTTCATCAATTCTTAATTTTTCAAGTGGCTCTTCTTTTCCTACTTCACAAACAGTTTCTCCAACCGAAATATCTGGAAGACCTGAGATAGCAATTATATCACCAGCCTCAGCTTCATTTATTTCAACTCTTTTTAAACCAATATATCCAAACATTTTAGCAATTCTAAATTGTTTTATTTGTCCATCTAATCTAACGCAAGAAACCATTTCGTTAGTTTTAATTTTTCCTCTTTTAACAACACCAACACCAATTCTACCAACAAACTCATTATAATCTAATAAGGCTGGTTGAAATTGTAAAGTGCCTTCTACATTAACATTAGGCTCTGGAATATATTTAATTATAGAATCTAAAATTGGATCCATTCCAGGTTTTTGACTTTCAACATCTGCTTCATAACTTGATGTTCCATTAATAGCTGATGCATAAATAACTGGAAATTCTAATTGATCTTCATCTGCTCCGAGTTCAATAAATAAATCTAAAACTTCATCTACAACTTGAACAGGACGCGCTGTTGGTTTATCAATTTTATTTACTATTACAATTGGAGTTACACCAGCTTCTAATGCTTTTTTCAAAACGAATCTTGTTTGTGGCATTGTTCCTTCGTAAGCATCTACAACAAGTAAAACTCCGTCAACCATATTCATAATTCTTTCTACTTCTCCACCAAAATCAGCATGTCCTGGTGTATCTAAAATATTAATTCTATATCCATTATGGTCAATAGCAGTTGGTTTAGCTAGAATTGTTATACCACGTTCCCTTTCAATATCATTTGAATCCATTGCTCTTTCATCAACAGTTTCATTATCTCTAAAAGTCCCCGAGCATTTTAATAATTGATCTACTAATGTTGTCTTACCATGGTCAACATGGGCTATAATAGCGATATTTCTTTTTTTCATAAAAAAAACACTTCCTTCATAATCCAGTGTATTATATCATATATGACATAAAAAAGTAAAGAAAGAGTGTTATTCTAAAACTTTTTTTATTTTAATATTATTATTTCTTTCATAAATGTTAATTTTATCATTATTATCCAATGTAGCAAGTAATATATCTTCTAATTTATATCCTTTAACTTTTAATTCTTTAAACAACCAATCTTCATCTTTATTCATATTCTCTAAATTATTATAAACAATAACTCCATCAATAATTATATTAGATACTAAATCCTTACTTGGAACTTTTAAGTTTAAATCATTAGCGGTAACAGGATCAAATCCTGCTTTTTTTAATATATTAATTTTTCCATTAACTTCCATAACAGCATAATTAATCTCACTAATATCAAATATACCATTACTTCTACATTGCTCTAGTAAATCATTTATATCAATTTTTAATTTTTTTAGACTTGGTTCTAATATTTTTCCATTTTGAATTACAACAGTTGGAACACCAATTATTAATCTCCTTATAAATAAACTTTTCATTGTCATTTTTGAAACTAACCATGATATAAAACCAAAGGTGAATATAGCCATAATACCATTAATATATTTACTATCTAAATTCATCGTCATTTCTGCTGTAAAATTACCAATTGATATGCCTATAACATAATCAAATAAACTAAGTTCTGAAACTTGTTTTTTTCCCATAAATTTAGTAATTAAAAATAGAGTTATTAAAGATAACAAACTTCTGAATATAACATTTATAGTATCCATAATATCACCATTATTATTATTTTATTTTTAATTTAATATATACAAAAAAGAATTATTTTTTCATAATTCTTTTTTTTATTTCTTCATGATCAAAAACAACATTTGTTTTTAAAACAAATAAAATAACAATAATAATCAATAATCCATATACAATATATCCAAGTATTTTATCTTTTAAAACATAAATAATTGAAGCGAAAGCAAATAAAGCATCTATTAATAAAATAATAGAAACAGCAGCTCCTTGTGAAAGATTTCTGTTTAAAAGTTGATGATGAATATGAAGTGAATCTGCTTTTGTTGGACTTTCTCCTTTTAAAATTCTTCTTAATATAGCAAATAAAGTATCTAATATTGGAATTGCTAATATTAAAAGAGGAATAATTAAAGATGTCATAGTTACATTTTTAAATCCTAATAAAGCAATTATAGAAATAATAAATCCCATGAACATTGAGCCAGAATCTCCAGCAAAGATACTAGCTGGATGGAAATTATAAACTAAAAATCCTAATGTTGATCCTAGCATTACAAATGCTAATATAAAATCTAATCCAGATTTACCTTGTAATGTAGCAATTACACCAACTGTTAAAAAGTAAATTGAACTAATACCACCAGCAAGTCCATCAATTCCATCTATTAAATTAATACAATTTATACAGCCTAAGATAAAGAAAATGGTAAGTGGATAAGATAAATAGCTAAAATTAATATATAAACCAAAAGCTGTAATATCTTGGATTAATAGTTTTCCATAAAAGACAATAACTAATGATGCAGCAAGTTGTCCTAAAAACTTTGTAAGTGGTTCTAGTTCTGTTATATCATCTATTACTCCTGTTATTATAATAATAAAACTTCCTATTAAAACAGCATTCATTATTGAACTATGTGTTCCAAAAGCCATATACCCAACTAAAAAGCCAAAAAATATAGCTAATCCTCCAAGCTTAGGAGTTGGTTTTTTATGTATATGCCTTGTTCTTGGTATATCAATAGCATTTATTTTAACTGCCATTTTTTTAATATAAGGTATTATTCCAACAACTATTACAAATGGTAAAATAACCATCAATAATATTTTTGAAAATAAATCATAATCAAACATTTGTAATCACCTAGATAAATTATATCATTAATTCAACTTGCTGTCTATTAAAAAAGCAACCTATTTTTGGTTGCCACTTCTCATTATTTCTTCTGGTGTTCTACCAGTTAGTTCTTCTACTTCTTTAAAATTTTCTTCCATTTCTTTGTTAAAGTTTTCATTGTCATGTTCTACGTATACTCTAACAGCTTTATCAATATGTGGTACTGCCAAAGCAATTCCGCCTGCTGCAAGAACTGCTAATAATGCTCCATATACTTTAACTTTATGATTTAATTTTTGATTTTCTTTTCTTAATTTTTGAACTCTTTTTTCTTGTTCTTCTCTTTGTTTTTTCTTATCTATATAATTTTCATTAACAAATGAAGGAACTTCTATTTCTTTTTCCATTAAAGTCACCTCTTAGAAGTATTTTAACACTTTAACTTTTTATAGTCAATTTATTTTATTTTTGGTTTACACATTATCAATTAAATGAATATTTTCAAGCATAATACCAGTTCCTAAGGCAACACAAGCTAATGGATTTTCGGCCAAAGTAACAGGGACTTTAAGTTCACTTTCAAGTAATTTATCTAAACCTTTTATTAATGAACCACCACCTGTTAAAGTTATTCCCCTATCAACAATATCAGCTGATAATTCTGGTGGAGTTTGTTCTAGAACATTTTTAGCTGTATGAACAATAATCATTGTACTTTCTTTTAATGCTTCTTCTACTTCTTCACTAGTAATTGTTATAGTATGAGGAAGACCACTCACTAAATCTCTTCCTCTAACATTCATTTTCTCGATGTTTTTTTTACTTTCATGAAAGACATTTCCTATATTTAATTTGATATTTTCAGCTGTCATATCACCTATTAGAAGTTTATATTTATTTTTTATATATTTCATTATATCTGTGTCAAAAGTATTGCCAGCCACTTTAATTGATGATGATGTTACAATACCACCAAGTGATAGTATAGCAATATCCGTAGTACCACCACCTATATCAATGATCATGTTACCACATGGAGCTGAGATATCAAGACCTGCTCCAACAGCTGCGACTTTTGGCTCTTCTTCTATAAAAACTTTTTTAGCGCCTGTTCTTTCAGCAGCTTCTTTGATAGCATTTTTTTCAACTTGTGTTATATCTGATGGACAACAAATTAAAATTCTGGGTTTTCCAAGTATCCCTTTACATCCAGCTTTATTTATAAAGTGGTCTAACATCACTTCTGTTATATCAAAATCAGCTATCACACCATCCTTCATAGGCCTAATTGCTGTAACTTTTCCGGGTGTTCTACCTAGCATATTCCTGGCTTCTGTTCCAACTGCCAAAGCTTTTTTTGTATATGAATCGATGGCTACCACACTTGGTTCATTCAAAACAATTCCCTGTCCTTTTATATAAATTAGTACATTTGCTGTACCTAAATCTATTCCTATATCTTGCGAAAACACTTTATCATCTCCTACTATATTTTTGTTTTGTCGCTATACCCCCTCTTATATGTCTTATCTTTAAATGATAATCTAATATTTTCTTTACTTCTAAATATCTTTCTCTATTAATTTTTTTTAATCTATCACTTAAATCTTTATGAACAGTACTCTTTGAAACTTGAAATTTTTTAGCAATTTCTCTAATTGTCTTATTAGTATCAATAAGATAATCCGTTTCTTTTAAAACTCTCTCATTAATATTCATAACGTCACCTATTTAATTATATAAGATGTATTTTTTTGTTATGAATAAAAAAGAGGTTATACCTCTATAATTCATTTAAAGTTTTGTCGTAATATTCTTCTGGATTTACAACAGTTCCATCTATTATAAGTTCAAAATATAAATGGTTATTAAAATCTTTGTTTAAATTATTAGTTCCTGCCGATGCTATAACATCTCCAGTTGAAACAGTGTCATTAACTTTAACTGTTACATCTTTTAAGCTTTGATAAACACTTATAACATTATTTTCATGTTCTATTTGAACAGTTGAACCAAGCATTTCATCATTTTCAACAGAAATAACTTTTCCATCCATTACAGCTGTTACATCAAAGTTTTCTGGCCCACCATAAGAAACACCACTACTTTGTAAATAAGTATTATTATATACAATTATAGATTTCTTTTGTGTTTCGTGATCAGCTTTATAATCGTAATAGCTTTGTAAAATCTTAACATTACTATCTTTGTATGGTCTAGCTATTTTTTTATTTTCAGCTACTACTGGTTCTACTTCATCTGTTAAAATAGTATCATTAACATATGTAGTATTATCAAGACTTTGCTTATTAAATGCACCTTCAATTAAATAGGCAACACCAACTAAAGCAACAAAACCTAAACTATATATAAGATAGATAGTCGATTTTTTTAACCTTCTTCCTGTCATTTTATCACCTCTATTTAAGAGTGTTGCCAAAAATATTTTTTTTATACTTCCATTTTAGAAATTTCTACGCCACTGTAATAATATTTAATTATTTCATCATATTTATATCCTTTTTTTGCCATAGCAAGCGCTCCATATTGACTCATTCCAACTCCATGTCCATATCCTTTTGTTTTAATTTCAATATTTTGATTATTCTTATTTATAGTAAAATTAGCAGATTTAAGTCCTAATTTTTTTCTAATTTCAACTCCTGTAAAAATCTGATTATTAATTTTGATTTTTTTAATACTGCCTCCACTTGTCTCTTCTAGAATTTCAAAATTAATATCATTATCATTTAAATTTAATTTTTTTAGAAATTCATCTTTTGTTATTATTAAGACATCATTAAATACAGGGGAAACTTCACTATCCCATGTTGATTCAACACTTCTTAAATATGGTAATTCACTCGAAAAAACATCTTCACTATTTTCTGTTTTACCAGAACTAGTTGAAAAGAAAAAAGCTTCAATAACCTCTCCGTTATATGTTATATATTCACCGCTTGTTTCACTAACTGCTGTTTTTATTTTTTTTAAGTATGTATCATATTTATCTTTCCATTTATTTTTTAATTCTTCATCTTCTATATAAACTTGATCACTTGTTGTTGTTAAAACATCATATTCTTTATTTTGAGCCATTTTTTTTAAAACATAACTTCTAGCTGCTACAGCTTGTGCTTTTAAAGCTTCCATTTCAAATTCAGCTGGCATTTCTGCCGCCACTACACCAACTATATATTCTTCAAAAGGTATTTCTTTTATACTTCCATCTTCTTTTTTTATTTTAACAATATTATTTTTTATTATATTTAATTTAGGATTTTCTTTTTCTTTATTAAAAAAAAGAACAATAAAAAAAGGTATTATAATAATTAAAATAGAAAATATCATGATTAACTTTTTCAAATATATCACCTATTTTTATAATACCTTAATTTGTTAATAAATTTTGTCAAATAAAATTATTTAATTATATCTATCCATAATTTTTTTATTTCTTCTGTTTTATATTTATCAGCTTTTTTTCTTCCATTAGCGCCCATTATAATTCTTCTATTTTGGTTTGCTATTAATTCGCAAATTTTTTTTGCCATATTTTTCTTATCTCTATTATCAATTAAATATCCATCCCAGTTATTACTTATAATTTCTTTTGCGCCATTAGCTGATGAAAATGCTATACATGGAATTCCAAATGAAAACGCTTCTAATAGAACAATTCCAAATGATTCAGTGTGTGAACACATTACATATATAGATGATTCTTGCAATAATCTATTGATATAATCTCTATTTTGAAAGCCATGAAGTGTTACAACATTATCTAATTTCTTATTGTTTATCTTTCTTTTAATTTCATTTAGTTCATGTCCATCTCCCACTATATCAAGTTTCCAATCAGGATAAACTTGATTAACTAAACTAAAAACATCTATTAAATCTACATAACCTTTTTCTTTTGAAAGTCTACCTACTGATATAATTCTTTTTTGATCTAGATCAGATACTTTACTAGGAAAATAAGATAAGGAATTTGGAATATAAACACATTTAACTTTTTTATTTTGAAGTTCCATTTCATAAAAATTTTTCAATTCTTTTGATACAAGAACAAAATAATCTAAATTCTCTACTGATTTAACAATTTTATTTATGTATAGTTTGTCATTATTATGATAATTATGTTCCCAACCTATTTTTAATATTCCTTTTTTTGCATATTTACCTAACCACTCATTATGAATATCTCTTGTTGAAATAATAACATCACTATTACATTTTTTTATTTCTTTTATCATTAATTTTTTCTTTAATTTTAATATTTTAAAACCTTTTATAAATTCTTTTATGAAAGTAACTATTTTAAAATTTTTCAATGATTCTTCTATTTCTTTTTTGTTTGGTTTATCATTTATTAAATATTTAATTTTTACTTTATCATCAATTTTAAAGGCTGGTTCATCATATATTTTGTATGTTGATATAATTTCTATTTCATATTCATCTATTAATGAATTAGCAAGTGTTGAAATACATCTTTCAATACCACCATATCCAAGATGAAGCGCTAAAATGGTTATTTTTTTCATAGTATCACCATTTTAATTATACCACATATTTATATTTTTTTTAATTTATTATATAATAATTATGGTGATAAAATGATTAAAGTAATTAAAAATGGAACCATTATTACAATGGATAAAAGTGATAGAATTGTTACTAAGGATATTGTTATTAAAGATGATACAATTATTGATATTTGCGATAATTATGAATTAGATGCTGATGTGATAATTGATGCTAAGGGAAAAATAGTTATGCCGGGTCTTATTAATACACATACCCATATGGGAATGAGTATATTTAGGGCAACTAATGATAATTTAAATTTAAATGATTGGTTAAATGATAAAATATGGCCTATTGAAAATAATATGACTGATGAAGATATTTATTATACAACTATGTTAACTATTTTAGAGATGATTAAAACTGGAACTACTTGTTCAAATGATATGTATTTTGGATGTAATGGTTCTCTTAAAGCATTAAAAGAGACTAAATTTAGATGTATGTTTTCTAGATGTTTAATGGATAGTGATAATAAAGGTTTAGAACATATTAATGAATTTATTAAATTATATAATGAAAATAAGAATAACGACTTAATCAAATGGGCTGTAACACCACATGCCATTTACACTTGCAGTGAAGATTATTTGAAAAAGTGTAGTGATTTAGCTTTAAAACTTAATATACCTCTTCATATTCATTTTTGTGAAAACGAAAGTGAAGTAAATAGTATTGTTAAAAAATATAATTTAAATCCTGTTAAAGTTTTAGAAAAAACAGGTTTACTTAGAAATAAGCTTATTTTAGCACATGCAACTTTTTTAAATGATGAAGACTTAAACTTATTGAAAAATAAAAATGTTTCTATTACTCATAATCCTCTTAGTAATTTAAATTTAGGATGTGGTATTGCGGATATAACTAAATATAAAAATTATGTAAATATTTCACTTGGTACTGATGGACAAGGTAGTGGTAATAATATGAATTTATTTTATCATATGTCATTAGTTGATTTGCTTCAAAAAGGTTTTTATAAAGATCCTACTGTTTTTAGTTCCTATAATGTGTTAAAAATGGCAACTATAAATGGTGCTAAAGCGCTTGGCTTAGATGATGAAATAGGTAGTATTGAAGTTGGAAAAAAGGCTGACATAATTATACTAGATTTAAATAAAACATTAACTTATCCTAATGTTGATTTAATTACTAATATTGTTCATAATGTTGATTCTAGCAATATAGATACAACTATTATTAATGGTGAAATTTTATATCAAAATCATAAATTAAATATCCTAGTGGATGAAATAAATTTACATAATAAAATTGATGAAATTATAGCTAGATTAAGTATTTAAAAAACGTGAATTCACGTTTTTTTATTTTACTAAAAAATTCATTACTAAATCTATAATAACATTTTTCTCTTTCGGATTAGATTGCGCTATTAATAATGTAATAGCAACTAATGTATTATTATCAATAATTTGTTTATTATCTCTATATAACATATTATTGCGTTCTAAAAAATATATAAACAGTGTAGCAGCTATTCTTTTATTACCATCAATAAAAGTATGATTCTTAGTAATTAAATAAAGGAAATTAGCTGCCTTTTCTTCTACTGTTTTATATAAATCATTCCCATCAAAAGATTGATATATAGCTCCAAGAATTGATTTTAATCCTTCATTTCTTTCTAAAGCAAACAAATTACTATCATTATTAAATTTTAATTTTTCTATAATATCTTTACATTCTTCGTAAGTTATAACATTATTATTGATTGTTCCACCTGGTTTTGTTATTTTTTTATGATCATAGTCGTCTAACATATTTAAGGCTTTAGAATAATCATTTATAACACTAATAATTCCTTTAGCCTCATCACTATCCAATTCTTGTTCTATTCTGCTAGCAATATCTATTAATTTAACTGTTTTTTCTAAATATTCTAATCTTTTTTGATTAACAGCATATCCTTTAATCATATAGTCTTTTAATATTTTATTAGCCCATTTTCTAAATGCCACACCCTGAGACGATTTTACTCTATATCCAACTGAAACAATTACATCTAAGTTATAGTAATCAATCATGTGAGTTTGAATTTTCCCTTCAATTGCACCATGTTCTGTGGTATTCGCAAATTTTGCGACAACCACTTCATTACTTAGTTCTTCTTTCAAAGCATTACTAATATGTTTTCTAATAGTCTTATAATCTCTTTCAAATAATTTGGCCATTTGTTCTGTATTTAACCATACTGTTTCGTCTTGCATATTAACTTCTAATTTTACATTTTGGTTTTCAAATAATATTATTTCGTTTTTGTTATTCATATAACACACCTCCTAATTTCTAATAATATTTTGAAATTTAATCATATATATATTTGTCTAACAAATTCCTCCTTTCATAAAATTGTCACAACTAGCTTTCTCCTAGCTCTATTATAGTGAACATTATTTCACTTTTATAAATTATCGTTCGACAAATTATGACACAAAAAAAGAAGAATTTCTTCTTCTATTCTACTGTAACTGATTTAGCTAAATTTTTAGGTTTATCAATATCACACTTTCTTAGTTTAGCTACTTCATATGCTAACATTTGAAGTGGTATAACTGTAATTAATGGTTGTAACATTTTATTAACCTTAGGTACATTTATCTCATAATCTGTTTCACATTCTACATTATCTAACTTAACTGTAATTACAAAAGCTCCTCTTGCTTTTACTTCTTTTAAATTACTAATGGTTTTAGGAATTATGCTTTCATCGGTTAGTATACCTATTACAGGTGTACCATCTTCTATTAAAGATATTGTACCATGTTTAAGCTCGCCAGCAGCATATGCTTCACTATGAATATAAGATATTTCTTTAAGTTTTAAAGATCCTTCTAATGATAAGGCATAATCTACTTTTCTTCCTAAGAAATATATATCATTTGATTTGTATATTTTATTTGCTAATTCTTTATAATCTTTATTTAATAATTCAGCAATTATATTTGGAATTTTTTCTATATCTTCTATAATACTTTTTAATTCATTATTAGATAAGTTACTATTTCTAAGTGCTATAAGCATTAAAGTTAAGACTTGGGCTGAATAAGCTTTCGTTGTTGCTACTGCTATTTCTGGGCCTGCTAATGTATAAATAACTTTATCGGCTGCTCTTGCTATTGATGAATCAACAACATTTACAATAGCAAGTGTATCACTACCTTTTTCTTTTGCAATTTTTAAAGCTGCTAGTGTATCAGCTGTCTCACCTGATTGTGAAATCAAAATAACTAATGTTTTATCATCAATAAATAATTTTTTATATCTGTATTCACTAGCTATTTCTACATTTACTTCTATATTTGAATATTCTTCTAATAAATTTTTACCAATCATACCTGCATGATAAGCACTACCACATGCAACTATGTCAATACGACTATAATTTGACAAATCAGGTATATTTTTTTCCAAATTGTTTACATCATTATTAATGTATTTGTCGGTAGTTAATTTAAAAATGCTAGGTTGTTCATGCATTTCTTTTAGCATAAAGTGTTCGTATCCATTTTTCTTAGCGCTATTTATATCACCATTAAATTCTTTTATTTCTCTTGTAATTTGATTGCCATCACTATCAAATAATACAACTTCTTTACTATTTATTAAAGCATATTCTTTTTCATTTAAAGTCATATATTTATTTGTATATTCGAGTATTGCTGGGACATCTGACGCTATATATTTTTCATTTTCACCTATTCCTATAATAAGAGGACTATTATTTTTAGCTATATATAAATTATCATCACCATCAACTATAATTCCAAAAGCATAAGATCCTTCTATTATATTAATAGCTTCTTTAATAGCATTTAAAATATTATTGTCTTTTTTATATAAATCATTGATTAATGCACAAGCTACTTCTGTATCTGTTTCGGATTTAAATTCATAGCCTCTCTTAATTAATTCTTCTTTTAATTCTTTATAATTTTCAATAATTCCATTATGAACTAGAGTAATATTTTCAACTCTATGAGGATGACTATTTTCTTCTGTGACACCACCATGTGTTGCCCATCTAGTATGTCCTATACCTAAACTAGTTTGATTATTAAAGTTAATCTTTTCTTTCAAATTATTAATTCTTCCTGTTGCTTTTATTATATTAACTGAATCACCATTTTTATAAGCTATTCCAGCTGAGTCATAGCCTCTATATTCTAGATTTGCTAATCCGGTTATTAAAACATCTAAAGTTTTTCCTTTTTTTCCAATGTATCCAACGATACCACACATATTAATCTTCCTTCCACACAAAAAATTCATGTGTGATATATTTTTTGTTACAATGTTGATTTTGTTTTTTTAATATATCTTTCGACTACACAGCCGTAATAGTATCCGCCGAATATTTCGATAACTATTAACCTCGTCACCTATTTAAAGGCCTGGCGCTATAAATTTATTACTACCTTTCTTATAAATTTATTTACTAAATTATATCATATTTATAGTCAAAATAAAAATTCAAAGTTTTTTGAATTTCTATTAATATTTTTCTTATTATAAAAAACGTCTTTTAGTCTTTAAATACTAATTTACCTAAGATATAATTAAGTATTATTACAATAACTTGTACTATTGTCTTAGCAAACATATCATCTATTTTAATAACTTTTACTAATATAATAAGCGTTATATTTTCAATTACAAAAGAAAAGATTCTTGCTGAAAAAAAGGAAATTAATTCTTTTAATATAATATTTTTTTCTTTTGTTTTGCTTTTAAAAACATAAATCTTATTTGTTACAAAAGCAAATAAAACAGATATTATAAATGATATTATGTTACTAATTAGGTAATACATATGGAATATTTTTGAGCAAACAAAATATGTACTTAGTGAAACTATTGTTGTTAAAACACCAAATATTAAATAATTAATTATTTTTTCATGTTTTCTATATAAATTAATCATGTTCTGTTTCCTTAACTATATAAATTGGTCTTGATTTTGTTTCTAAATAAGTTTTTGCGAGATATTCTCCTAATATTCCTGTGCAAAATAATTGAACTCCACTTACTAAGAAAATAATACAAACTAAACTTGGCCATCCAGATACTGGATCTCCATAAATCAATGTTTTAACTATTATAACTAAAATCATTATAAAAGCTATTAAGCAAAATATAATTCCTATAAATGATGATATTAAAAGGGGAGTTGTTGAAAATCCAACTATACTTTCAATTGAATAGGAAAATAATTTCCAAAAATTCCATTTTGTTGTTCCTTTAGCTCTCTCTTGATTTTCAAATGTTATCCATTTTGTTTTAAATCCAACCCATGAAAATATACCTTTTGAAAATCTATTATATTCTTTTAGTTTTAAAATAGCATCAACCATTTTTCTACTCATTAATCTAAAATCTCTAGCACCATCTACAATTGGTGTTTTTGATAATTTTTTAATTATTTTATAATACCATTTAGTAAATAATTTTCTAAAAAAAGAATAACCATTTCTTGATACACTACGAGTAGCTATACAATCATATTCACCTTTTTTTATTTCTTCATACATCTTAATTAATAATTTAGGAGGATCTTGAAGATCAACATCCATAGTACATACATATTTACCTTTTGATGCTTCTAATCCAGCTAATATACCTGCCTCTTTACCAAAATTTCTTGAAAAAGATATATATCTTATAATTTTATCTTTCTTACTTAAATTTCTTAAAATAGGTAAAGTTTGATCATTAGACCCATCATCTATAAATATTATTTCAAATTTTATTTTCATTTTATTTATTATTTTTTTTATTTCTTCATAAAATAACAGTATTGATTCTTCTTCATTATAACATGGAACTATTACACTTATTTCTGGTTTCATATTGCACTTCCTTTAATTTATCAAATATATTATAACATATATTTATAATTATATATACACTAACTAAAAAGAAGACAAATTTGTCTTCTACCAAGTATAGTAATAACTTAAATCAACGTTACCTGTTATACCAGGTATTTTTCCTGTACTAGAAAATTGCCACATTTTATAGTAACCACTATAAGTACATTTATCATTATACTGAGCAATCCAATTAACATACTTTAACATTGACTGACTTAATTTATTTTTTGTATGATTTAAATCAGCATAAACTCCTACATTATATTTATTTAAGTTCATGCGTTCAACATATGAACCTATTATTTCATCATATAAATTTTTAATATTATTATAATCATTTGGGTTATTACTTGATAAATATGGATAATAACTTCCAATATTCCAATCTTCTATATCATAATATATTCCTAAGGTTGGATTAAGTTCATATTTTTTTATTTGACTTATAGTGAAATCAGCCTCAGCAATACTTTCTTCTTTGTTTTCAGCATAGCTAAATAAATAAATGCCATATGGTATTTTCAATCTTTTTACTGCTTCTAAATTTCTTTTTAATGCTGAATCCTCAGAATAATTACCAAAACCAATTCTAAGAATAACTCCATATATTTGACCTGATGCATTTACAGCATCCCAGTCAATATCTGTTTTTTTCGAATTATTGGCACTAATATCAATTACAAGTTTAGAATTATTCCCTAAAATTTGATATCCTGCATTAAAGTAATATCTATTTCCATTTACTGTATTCCATCCAGTTAGTTGTAAAATACCATTGTCTCCAAAATTATATTGAATTTCATCAATAGTATGGCTCCATTTAAACATTGTACCTGTATTATCGTCAAAATAATATAAATAATCATTAATTTTTTGCCAACCATATTTTCTTTTATAGTTTACTTTACTAAAAAAATACATATTGCCAGATATTAATTTAAAACCATTACTAATGTTCCCATTTTCATAATAATAGTAATCTTCACCATATTTTTGCATTCCAAGTTGCATTACTCCACTTTCATCAAAAATATATGGTATGCCGTTTATTAATTGTTGACCTTTTAACATTACTCCATTGTTATCAAAATAATAATAATTGTTATCTATTTTTTGTAAGCCATATTTCATTACATTATTTACTTTACTGAAAAAATATGTTTGTCCATCTATTTCTTTGAAGCCATTTATCATTTTTCCTGTTTCTCCAAAATAGTAGTTATTATTATCTATTTTTTGAATTTGATTTTTTAGCATTACTCCATTGTTATCAAAGTAGTAATAACTATCATCTATTTTTTGTAAGCCATATTTCATTGCATTATTTACTTTACTGAAAAAATATGTTTGTCCATTTATTTCTTTAAAGCCATTTATCATTCTTCCTGTTTCTTCAAAATAGTAGTTATTATTACCCATTTTTTGAATTTGATTTTTTAGCATTACTCCATTGTTATCAAAGTAGTAATAACTATCATCTATTTTTTGTAAGCCATATTTCATTGCATTATTTACTTTACTGAAAAAATATGTTTGTCCATTTATTTCTTTAAAGCCATTTATCATTCTTCCTGTTTCTTCAAAATAGTAGTTATTATTACCCATTTTTTGAATTTGATTTTTTAGCATTACTCCATTGTTATCAAAGTAGTAATAACTATCATCTATTTTTTGTAAGCCATATTTCATTGCATTATTTACTTTACTAAAAAAATATGTTTTTCCATCTATTTCTTTGAAGCCATTTATCATTTTTCCTGTTTCTCCAAAATAGTAGTTATTATTATCTATTTTTTGAATTTGATTTTTTAGCATTACTCCATTGTTATCAAAGTAGTAATAACTATCATCTATTTTTTGTAAGCC
>CAKPGR010000022.1 GCA_934155005.1 uncultured Bacilli bacterium
CTTGAATCTATGAAAGATGTTTATCAAAGAATTAAAGAATTTTTAGATGAATTGAAGAAAAAATACAAAGATGAGAATATTTTGTTAGTAACGCATGGAGGAATATCAAGAGCAATATACTGGTTTTTTAATGGTATACCTAAAAATGGTAATTCTTCAAATATAAATAAAAATTGTAAAATATATGAATATGAGTTATAAAGATGATAGGGAGGCTTTGGATGGGAAACGAAATTATAGAAAAAAACAATTCAGAATTAGTAATATATGAATCAACTAGATAAAATTTTGAATTCATTGGATGCAGAAGTATTAACTAGTCCTGGAAAAATTAGTCATAAAAAAGCAGCGGAAAAAGCAAAAATAAGATATGAAAAGTATCAGATAAAAGAACTTAGACCTATTGAAAAGGAGTATTTAAATTCTATTGATAAAATAAATCAAATTGCGGAAAGTTTAGATAAAAAATAGAACTATACATAATAAACATACACCTATAATGAATTGTTATTATGAAGTAGTCAGTTATACCTAAACATATAAAAAGCAACTATTCATAATTAACAAACATATCATGTTGAAGGTGTTATAGTATTAAGTCTAAACTAAAAATATATAGAACTGAAACTGATTTTTATGTTAAAAAATTAGACTATGGAAAGGAAATTTTATGATATATAATAAAATAATTGATGAAGCATTTGAGTTTTATAATATTGATGACGTTTATAAAAATAGGTGTTATGAATTATTGACAAAAATAAGTAAAAATGAAAGAATTTGTAAATCATTTAATATTATATATAAGAGATTATATTATGGGGAATTAAAAGAATTATGGAAATATAAAATTATAAATGATTTATTTGGAATGGATATAGATCCATTTATGACAAATCTGATATTACTATTTGGATATAAAATTCATAAAAATAATATAGAAGAATTAAAATTAGATGTGAAACAAATTAATAAACAAAAAAAAAGAATTAAGGAATCTTTTGAAAATGATTTAATCATTAGAAAATATGATGGAATTAGAGTGTCACAAATGTTATGGGGGATTTATTTTATTAGAGGTAAAATAATAGAAGTTGGATGTTTGCAATTTGAATATGAAGATAAAACTAATATAAAAATTCATATTCCTAGAAATACAAATCTAAATATTTTAGAAGTAAAAAAATCAATAAATGATTCCAAATTAGAGATAGAGAAAATATTTAAAATTAAACAATTTAAATATATTTGTAATTCTTGGCTACTAAGTAATCAAATTTATATTCTACTTGATAAAAATTCAAATATTTCACTTTTCCATAATCTATTTGAAGTTACAGATGGAGATAATTGTATAAAAGATATATTGAATTTTGTATATGGAATAAATGGATGTAATGATTATAATGAGTTATCTGAACAGACAACATTACAAAGAAAAATAAAAGAAGAATTATTAGATGAAAAAAATTTTTATTTGGGATTAGGAGTTTTAAAGAAAGAAAATTATTAAAATGATAAAAATATTACAATAGAAATAAAAAAGTTAAAGGTTTTTTAATTGTGATATTGGTATGTGGAAATATATATTAACTAAAAATTAGTTTGAGAGGATGTGATATATATGAATGAAAATTTAATTGGAAATGAAAATAATATTATATTTTATGAAGATGAAGAAGGAAATTCAAAAGTAGAAGTTGTTTTGAAAGAAGATAATGTTTGGTTAAATGCTAATGCAATTGCAAATTTATTTAATGTTCAAAGACCTGCGATTGTAAAACATATTAGCAATATATATAATGATGAAGAATTAGTTAAAAATTCAACTTGTTCCATTTTGGAACAAGTTCAACTTGAAGGAAATAGAAAAGTTTCAAGAAAAAAAGACTACTATAATTTAGATATGATTATTTCTATTGGGTTTAGAGTTAATTCCAAAACTGCAATAAAATTTAGAACTTGGGCTAATAAAATAATAAAAATTATATAAAGATTTAGGAGTTTGTAGTATGAAGAAAAAATATCAAAATTATATTAATATAGATCATTCATTTGATAACCTTACAATGTTAGGAATTTTTTGCTTGATTATTGTAATAGCTGGAACATTTGGCTTTTTATATGAATATATATTTTATTTCTTTAATGGTGGAATGAAAGAATTTTATTGGCGAGGTGGAAATTTCTTGCCTTGGATTAATATTTATGCAACAGGATCAATTATGATTTATTTTTTAACTTACAAAAAAAGGAAAAATCC
The DNA here is from genome assembly GCA_934155005.1 of uncultured Bacilli bacterium. Taxonomy (GTDB): domain Bacteria; phylum Bacillota_I; class Bacilli_A; order RF39; family UBA660; genus CAJOJO01. Next base: position 2,264 of record CAKPGR010000022.1, read on the forward strand.
CTTTAAAGTATTTTTAATTAGTCTTATATCTTGTGGAATATTAGAATATATATCTGGACTTGGTATGTATATTATTGGAAACAAAATGAGATGTTGGGATTATAATAAAGAAATATTAAATTTTGGTAATATTAATGGATTTGTTTGCTTAAGGAGTGTTACATTTTTTGGACTTTCTTCTTTATTTTTAATTTATGTAGTTTTACCATTTTGCTTTTTTTTAGCAAAAAAAATGAATAAAAAATTGTTTTTAACAATTAGTTTTACTTTATGTACAATTGTTTTAATTGATGAATTTTATAATTTATTATTTGCTCGAATTTTTCATCTTCCAAGAGCTTCTAAAATTTATAAAAGTTTAGGGATAAAGTATGTAAAATTTAAATAACCAATAACTAATAGTTTATTGCTTTTTTTATAATAATTTGTTAGAATAACAAATCAAAAGGAGAAAATAAAATGAAAAAGTATATAATATTAGAATTGATACCAACGGCATCTACTAAAGAAAAAGGAGATATCATTCAACTATCAGCTATTAAATTAAATGAATTAACTTTAATGGATAGATTTGATTATAGAATAACTGATGACAAAATTCCATTAACTGATTTAAAAGAAATGATAAATTATGATAATGATAAATTTATATATAAAAATACAACAGAAGAGATATTAAATGATTTTAAAAAATGGAGTGAAGGTCTTCCTCTTTTGATATTATATAATTCATATACTTTGGATTATTTAAAAGAATTAAATAATAAAAAGGAAGATATATCGAAATATTTAAATATGTCCTATACCGATGATATGATAGATAATATAATAAAAAAATATAATTTAGAATTATCTAATTATATAGTAGATTTATTATATGAAGCATTAATATATGAAAGTAATAATTCTAATATATAATAATAGGGGGTGTTTAAAATGAAAAAGATAATATTAAAAGATTTTATTTTAGAACAATTTAATTTTGAAAATATAGATCATACAAAAATTATAAATGAATTTGATAATGATTTAGAAATTAATAAATACATAATTACTAATGATTCTTCTTTTAACGATCTTGTTTCATATTATAGTCAAATGAAAGAAAAAGGAATTTATAATAAATTATATTTAGTTAAAAATTTAGAAAATGAAATTATAGGTTCACTAGAATTAGATGGTAATAAAGATGATTTATATATAAATTATGCAATATTAAAAAAATATAGAAAAAGAGGTTATTGTACTAATTTATTAAAACAAATTTCATATTTTTTATTACTTGAAATTAAAGAGATTTTCTTATTAATAAAGAAAGACAATGAAAAAAGTAAGCGTTTAGCGCTTAATGCTGGATATAGTAAATTAGATTATGAAAATCTTGGATACTATAAATATCGAATAAACTAATAATATTATGAATGTAAAAAAGTATTGGCTTAAAAACAATAGATCAAAATTAATTTATTGTTTTTTTACTATATTGCTAGTTTTTATTACTATATGCTATAATTTACACATAGGAGTTGCATAGTATGAAGATATATTTAATAAGACATGGCGAGGTTAATCATAATAAAGTAAAACAGTTTAATAATGAAGATGAAGATTTAACAGATTTAGGAATAGAACAAGCTAAAAATCTTAGTAATATAATTGAAAATATTGATTATGATTTAATAATATCGTCTCCATTAATTAGAGCTAAACATACAGCTCAAATTATAAATGTAAAAAATAAAGAAATTATATTTGATAATAGATTGATTGAAAGAGATCCTGGAAGTTTATCAGGTCATTCTTTTGATAAAGAAAAAAGAGAAGATTATTGGAATTATTATTCAGAAAATAAATATGGTACAAGTGAAGATATAAAAAAATTTTTTGATAGGGTATATAACTTTTTAGATGAATTAAAAACAAAAGATTACAAAAATATATTGATAGTTACGCATTCAGGTGTGGCTAAAGCTTTTAAAGCATATTTTGAGGGAATTTGTGATGGTAAATTTTTAGGAAAAGGTCTTAAAAATTGTGAAATAAAAGAATATGAATTAGGTTCTTAAAAACATTTACTTTTTAAGAAATAAATATTATAATTTAACTATAAAAATGAGGTGTTATTATGAAAAAGAAATTATATAAATCAGAAGATAATAAAATGTTATGCGGTGTGTGTGGTGGTATAGCTGAATATTTTGATATAGACCCAACGATAGTTAGATTAATATGGATTTTATTAGTGGCGTGTGTTGGTGGAGGTATTGCTGCATATATTGTATGTGCCTTTGTTTTTCCTAATAAAAGGGATGTGATAAAATAGTGGGAACATTAACAGAATACATTAGAAAATATAAAAATGTTTCTTTCAAAGAAGAACCTTTTAATGATTTAGATAGCGCTATTTTTTCTAGTTTAACATATTTGGATTTTGATTCAATTGCTAATAATAGTATAACAATGAAAGAAGCAGGTATTAAATTTTTTGATAGGTTTGAGTATAAAGATTTAAAAAAATTGCCGATTGTTGTAAAAAAAACAGTAGATAATTTTAAAAATTTATATGATGGTGATAGATATAAAAATATTGTTTTATCTAATTATGTTAAAATAGTTGATTTAGAAAAACAATTTTGTGCACTTACATATAAGTTGCCTAATAATACTTATTATATTGCTTATGAAGGAACAGATGATTCTTTAATTGGTTGGCAAGAAGATTTCGAAATGATTTATAAATTTCCTGTACCTGCTCAAAAAATGGCTATTGATTATATAAATAAAGTTTTTAAATTTAGAATGTTAAAAATATATATTGGGGGTCATTCAAAGGGAGCTAACTTAGCTATGACAGCTAGTATGTATGCTAGGAGTTATATAAAAAGAAGAATCGTTAAGGTTTATAATTTTGATGGCCCAGGTTTTAGAAAAGAACAGATAGATTCAAAAGAGTATAAACAAATGCTTTCTAAATTAAAAATGTTTGTTCCAGAACAAACCGTAGTTGGAGTCATTTTAAGGCATCCAAATAACTATTATGTTGTAAAAAGTAAAGGATTAGGACTTTTTCAGCATAATATAAACAACTGGCAATGTTATGGAACAATTTTTGTTGAAGGGAATCTTTCAACAAATAGTAAAAATATTGAAAATCGTGTTTTAAAATGGTTACATGATCATGATGATGTACAAAGAAAAATATTCGTAGATACTTTATTTGAAACTTTTAGAAGATGTGATATTAGTCAATTTAGTGAACTTAGAAAAATAAAAATATCTAGAATTATAAAATTAATTAAAGCAAGTAGAATAATAGATAGAGAGTCAAAAGAACTTGTTTTAAGTGCAATAAAGATAATTTTATTTGGTGATAAAGATAATATGATTGAATAGAATATGAAAGATGAGTGAAAAAATCATCTTTTTTATTGACTAATATATTTATAAATAGTAAAATGTTAGTTGCCTTACAATTAGGAGGATAAAATATGAATGTAGGATCAGAACTTAGAAAGTTAAATATTATGATAGGTAGAAAGATTATGATGAAAACTAAAGCATCAGGTTTTTCAGTATCACATATTCAAATTAAAATACTAAAATATTTGTATGAGCATAGAAATGAAAAAATATATCAAAAAGATCTAGAAAAAGAATTTTCAATAAGAAGATCAACCGTTTCAGGTATTTTAACTACGATGGAAAAAAATAACTTTATTACAAGAAAAGAATCAGAAAATGATGCTAGAACAAAAGAAATAATCCTTTCAGAAAAAACAAAAAAACAATTGAAAAATATGCAAAAAGAAGCTTTAAATTTTGAAAATACAATTATTAAAGATATTGATCCTAATGATTTAGACACATTCATTAAAGTAATTCATAAAATGCAAGAGAATATAGGAGGAATGTAGATGTTAAAATTGTTAAAAAAACTAGATAAAAAAGACTTCATTAATATTGTTATATGTGTTGTCTTAGTTTTTGTTCAAGTATGGCTTGAATTAAAAATGCCAGATTATATGAGTTCTATAACACGACTTGTACAAACAGAAGGAAGTAAAATGTCTGATATTATAGAACAAGGGGCTTACATGTTAGCTTGTGCACTTGGTAGTTTAATATCAACTATTATTGTTGGTTATTTTGCGGCTCATGTTGCTTCTAACTTTTCTAAAACAGTTAGAGGAGATATATTTAAAAAAGTTGAGAGTTTTTCAACAGAAGAAATAAAAAAATTTAAAACTAGTAGTTTAATTACTAGAACAACAAATGATGTTACACAAATAGAAATGCTTATAGCTATGGGGCTTCAACTTATTGTAAAATCACCAGTTATGGCTGTATGGGCTATTACTAAAATTTTAAACAAAGGAATTGAATGGAGTATTTTAACTGGTGTTTGTGTAGCAATTCTATTAGTTACAATAGTAATAATTGTCTTAATAGTTTTACCACGTTTTGAAAAAGTTCAAAAATTAATAGATAAAGTTAATGGTTTAATTAGAGAAAATTTAACAGGAATAAGAGTTGTTAGAGCATTTAATGCAGAAAAGTATCAAACTGATAAATTTGAAAAAGTTAATAATGATTTAACTAATTTACAATTATCAAATCAAAGAACATTTGCTATTATGATGCCAATAATGAGTTTAATCATGTATGGACTTACACTTGGAATTTATATTATTGGAGCTATTTTAATAAACAAAGCTGGAATGGTTGATAAAATAACTTTATTCTCAAATATGGTTGTATTTAGTAGTTATGGAATGCAAGTTATAATGTCATTCTTAATGTTAGCAATGATATTTATGATGTTACCAAGAGCTCAAATATCAGCTTGTCGTATTAACGAAGTATTAGATAAAGAAAATTCTATTCTAGATGGAACATTTAATGGTAAAACAAGTGAAGTAGGAACAGTTGAATTTAAAAATGTTAGTTTTAAATATCCGGATGCCGATGAATATTTACTAGAAAATATATCATTTAAAGTAAATAGAGGAGAAACTATTGCTTTTATAGGTTCAACTGGGTCAGGAAAATCAACTTTAATAAATTTAGTGCCTAGGTTTTATGATGTAACAGATGGCGAAGTATTAGTAGATGGTATTAATGTAAAAGAATATACATTAGAAGCATTACATAATAAATTAGGATATATTCCTCAAAAAGCAGTTATGTTTACAGGAACTGTTTCATCAAATGTTTCATATGGTGATAATGGGAAAAAAAGAGTAAGTAAAGAAGAAATAAAAAAAGCTATTGATGTTGCACAAGGTACTGATTTTGTTTTAAAAATGAATAAGCAATATGAATCACATATTGCAAGAGGTGGGACAAATGTTTCAGGTGGTCAAAAACAAAGACTTGCTATAGCAAGAGCTATTGCAAGAAATCCCGAAATATATATTTTTGATGATTCATTCTCAGCATTAGATTACAAAACAGATTCAGTTCTTAGACAAGAATTAAAAAAATATACAAAAGATGCTACTAGTATGATTGTAGCGCAAAGAATAGGAACAATTATAAATGCTGATAAAATAGTTGTTTTAGATAAGGGAAAATGTGTTGGTATTGGAACACATAAAGAATTATTAAAGAAATGTCATGTATATAAAGAAATTGCTTTATCACAATTATCAAAGGAGGAGTTAGAAAATGCCTAGACCAATGAGAGGTGAACCAGAAAAATCAAAAGATTTTATTGGCTCAATGAAAAGAATGCTAAAAAATTTAAAAGCTTGGAATGTTATTTTAGTTATATCTTTAATTCTTGCTATGACAAGTGCTATTTTATCCTTAATTTCTCCTAATATCTTATCAAAATTTACTGATACAATTACAGATGGTATTAGTCCTAACACCCTTAAATTAACTGAAATAAGTGAAAAAATACAAAGTAATTTTAATCAAGATAAAATAATGAAAATGATGATGTCTGATGAAATAAGCGAATCGGATAAACAAAACTTTAATGAAATAATGAATAGTGAGAAGAAAGATTTTTCAAAAATTCCGACTTCTATTTTAAATTATTTACTTACAGATATTGTAATTGATAATACTACTATTAATGTAGAAGATCAAATAAAAATGATTGAGTTAACTAGTAAAATGAATGGAGAAGAAAAAACTGAAAAAGCTTTATCATTAATTGATGAATTACCAGCATCAGTTTATAGTTTGGTAAAACCAAGTATTGATATGGTAAAAATTAAAAAATTAGCTTTACTTTTAGCATCATTATACATTATAAGTGCTTTATTTAGTTATATTCAAAATTTTGCTATGTCAACAGTATCAAATAATTTTGCTAAAAAACTTAGAAGTAATATAAGTAATAAAATAAATAAATTACCACTTAAATATTTTGATTCACATGAAACTGGTGATGTTTTATCAAGAGTTACAAATGATGTTGATACTATGTCACAAAGTTTAAATCAAAGCTTAGCAACACTAGTTTCTAGTTTAACTTTATTTATTGGTTCTATTATTATGATGTTTGTAACTAATCCTATAATGGCTATAACAGCAATTTTATCTAGTTTAATTGGATTTGTTTTAATGTTTATAATTTTATTTAAATCTCAAAAATATTTTTTAAGAAGACAAAAAGAACTTGGAAAATTAAATGGATATATTGAAGAAATTTATTCTGGTCATAATGTGGTTAAAGCATATAATGGTGGTAAAAAAGCTATAAAAGATTTTGATAAACTAAACGAAAAACTATATGAAGCTAATGTTAAAAGTCAATTTTTATCAGGGCTTATGCAACCAATAATGGGATTTGTTGGTAACTTAGGATATGTTGCTGTTTGTATTGTTGGAGCTCTTCTTACAATGAATGGAAATATATCATTTGGTGTTATAGTAGCTTTCATGCTATATATTAGATTATTTACAAATCCACTTTCTCAAATAGCGCAAGCATTTACAAATTTACAATCATCAGCTGCTGCAAGTGAAAGGGTATTTGAATTTTTAGATGAAGAAGAAATGACAAACCAAGATAATATAAGAAAACATCTAGATGTAAAAAAAGTAAAAGGAAATATAGAGTTCAAAAATGTAAAATTTGGTTATGATCCAGATAGAACAATTATCAAAGATTTTAGTGTTAAAGTTAAACCAGGCCAAAAAATTGCTATTGTAGGACCAACAGGGGCAGGAAAAACAACGATGGTTAATTTACTTATGAAGTTCTATGAAATAAATAGTGGTGATATTACTATTGATGGTATTTCAACTAAAGAATTATCAAGAGAAAATATTCATGAATTATTCTGTATGGTACTTCAAGATACATGGTTATTTGAAGGAACAATAGGTGAAAATATTAAGTTTAATAGAGAAAATTTAACCGATGAAGATATAATGAATGCTTGTAAAATTGTTGGTGTAGATCACTTTATAAAAACACTACCTGGAAATTTAAATGCTAGTGTAGGTGATTCAGATACAATTAGTCAAGGGCAAAAACAATTATTTACAATTGCTCGTGGTATGTTAGAAGATGCACCTTTCTTAATTCTTGATGAGGCAACATCAAATGTCGATACAAGAACAGAAGAATTAGTTCAAAAAGCAATGGATAAATTAACAAAAGGAAAAACCTCATTCATTATTGCTCATAGACTTTCAACTATTAAAAATGCTGACTTAATACTAGTAATGAAAGATGGAAATATTATTGAACAAGGTAAGCATAAAGAATTAATAGCTAAAAATGGTTTTTACGCTGATTTATATAATTCACAATTTACAAAATAAGGATTTAAAGAATCCTTTTTTCGTGGTACAATAAAAATGGTGATAATATGAAAGAAGAATATAATGGCTTTAAAGATTTAAGAATTGTTGATAATTTTTATCAAACTTCAAGTTTTTTTCCAATGCCTACAACTTTAATTGGAACATTAAGTGAAAGTGGTATGACTAATTTAGGTGCATATTCGTTATGTTTTCCTTATTATATAGCTGGTAAAAATTATTATGCTATGATCTTATGCTGTAGAAATAGTTCTAATACAGCTAAAAATATTTTAAGAACGGGTAAATGTAGTATTAATTTTATTCCAGATAATTCTAAATATTTTAAAGAGGCAGTCAAATTAGGATATCCAGGTGAAACGACTGAAGAAAAAATGAAAGATACTATTTTTAATTTAGTTGATGGAAAAAGAGCTCAAAATAGTAGTGAAGAATTTCCTAAAATAGTAAAAGAAGCTTTTCAAGTCTTTGAATGTACATGGGTTAGTGAACTTGATAATGCAAGTGGTGATAAAGTTCAGGATGAATATTTTGAACCATATCATGATTTTAATGGTATAACTAGTAAATTTGGAGCTCATTTTATTTTAAAAATTGATAATATTTTAATGAAACCAAAGTATTATAATTCTATTATAAATGGTGTTAATAATTATAATTTTCCTAATGTACCTGTTGATTATGGATATCGTGATAGTAAAAATTTTTGGTATACAAAATTTAGAATGCCAAGAAAAGAACCTATTCCTAAAAATAAAGGAATAAGTTTAGATACTGTAAAATATGCAGCATCAAGAATAGATCCAGAAGTAAAATTTACTGATGAAGCATGTATGAAATTAATTAAAGTACCAAGAGTATTTTTAAATGCTGTCTTAAAAGGGTGTGTAGCTTGGGCTAAGGAAAATAATGTAAATCTTATTACTGAAAAAGAAATGAATATAATTCAAGATAAAAGAAACAAAGAAAAAAAATAGTGTTGAAAAAATAAATTTAATTTGTTAAAATAAGTATGTAAAACAAAATAATAATATAGACTTGAGAAGAAGGAAGAGATTTATCATATACCCCCTATAAAAGGTGTCTAAAAATATGATAACATCCCCCAAAAAATTTCAAAGTCGGGGGGGGGGTAAAAAACCCTCTTTTTTTTTGTATTGGAAGGAGTAAATAAAAATGAATAAGAAGATAATACTAGGAATAATAATAGGATTAATATTAGGTAGTGTAAGTGTATATGCAGGAAGTAGTTTTTATGCGAATGGAATATCAGTAAATGCCCCAACTGGTTCTAATTTAGGGAGTAATGCAACACTTCAAGATTCACTAGATGAATTATATAGTATAGCTGATAATAATGATGAAGTAGAAAAAAGATTAACAGCCTTAGAAAATGCTGTTTCAAAATCTTTATCAGTAGATAAATTATATCCCGTTGGAAGTATTTTTTTAAGTACAACAAATACAAATCCATCAACCTTTTTAGGAGGAACATGGGAAGCATATGGAGCATCTGATACATATTTAAGACTAGGTGGTAATGGAAGTGGAGGATCTAACAGTGTAAAACTTAGTGCTAATCAAATACCAACTCATACAACAGGAAATCAAAGTGCTAATCATACACATAGTATACCAGCTTTAAGTGGAAGTACTAATAAAACAGGTGCTCATTCACATGGCTTTTATGTACGTAACTCTGCTACAACTGGTGGCTATTATGTAGCCCCACCTACTTCATCTATGAGCGGAACCAGCCAATCTACGAATGACTTAGTACAACAAGCTGGAAGTCATAGTCATACTGTTACAACAAATGCGTCTACAACTGGTGGAAATAATCAAAGTCATACACATACATATACAAATAATAGTCAACAAAATGTAAATATAAATCCAAAATATGTTCAAGTATATGCATTTAAAAGAACAGCATAATAAAAAGCCCTTAGGCTTTTTTAGTTTCATCGAATAAAATATTTATAATATTTTGTTGAACATCAAGATTATTACTATCCCATACCATTTCAAATAAAACACCAAGTCCAGGTAAGACAACCTCATCATTTGAACTTATAGAAGCGAGTATAGTTTCTTTAATATCTTCTTTTGTACAATCTTTTAAATTTTTAATAATATAGCTTTTTATATCCATTAAATCATCCTTTCTATTTTATTTTGTTAAAAAATGCAAATAATATTCAATATAAATTGCTAAAAAAAGATAAATAGTATATACTTAATAGTAGGAGATGGTAGATATGTTATATATTATTATTGCAATTGTTGTTATCTTAGTACTATTTGTAATATCTAATTATAATACACTTGTAGGATTAAGAAATAAAGTTAGAGATCAATGGTCACAAATAGATGTACAATTAAAAAGAAGAACTGATTTAATTCCAAACATAATTGAAACTGTTAAAGGATATGCTAAACATGAAACTGGTACATTTGAAGCAGTAGTAGAAGCTAGAAATAAATTACTTTCTTCTCCAACAAAAGAAGAAGAAATGAAAGCTAATACAGAACTTGATGGTGCATTGGGTAAATTGTTTGCATTAGCTGAATCATATCCTGAATTAAAAGCAAATGAAAGTTTTCTTGATTTACAATCTAATTTAAAGGAGACTGAAGATAAAATTGCTTATTCAAGACAATTTTATAATGATTCAGTACTTAGATATCAAAATAAATTAGAAATGTTTCCAAGTAACATTATAGCTAGTATTTTTGGATTTAAAAAAGAAAACTTCTTTGAAGCAACAGAAGAAGAAAGAAAAAATGTAAAAGTACAATTTTAAACTTACAATTAGTAAGTTTTTTTAAGAAGGAGAATTTTATGAAAAAGATAATGAATTACTTATTATTAATAGTAGCATCATTTCTTGTAATTAGTAGTGTAAATGCTGAAACGATTGATAAAATAAATATGGATATATATGTTGACTCTAATGGAGATGCTCATATTACTGAAACTTGGAATGTTTATGCAACAGAAAAAACAGAATATTATCATGCTTTTTACAATATTGGAAATTCAGAAATAGAAGATTTGAAAGTAAAAGATGAGAATAAAGAATATACATTAATTAATTGGAATGTAAATGGGTCACTTGAAGATAAAGCATATCACTATGGATATAATTATACAAATGGTGGAGTTGAATTATGTTTTGGTAAAAGTAGTTATGGAAAGCATACATATACCTTAACTTATGTAATAAAATCTTTTGTATCACATACAGAAGATGCAGATATTATATATTGGAATTTATTAGATTCAATAAAGCCTTCACCTAATAATGTAGAAATTGTTATATATTCTGATAATGCTTTTAACGAAGATTTACCAGTATGGGGTTATGGTAACTATGGTGGTTTAGCATATGTTTATGATGGTAAAATCTATTTATCAAACGACTCATTATCATCTGATGAATATATGGTTGCATTAGTTAAATTTCCACTTAATACTTTTAACACATCTAATACATTAAACGGAACTTTTGATGATTGGTATAATAAGGCTGAAGAAGGTTCTACTAAGTATAAAGAATCTGACTCTGATGCTATTATTGAAATAATTATTGGAGTATTATCACTTCTAATACCAATATTATTTGTATTTATAATTAATTTTTTTACAACACATGGTGGTGGTAGAAAATCAGGAAATAAAACAATTAATTTTGAGCCATATAAGAGAAGAATGCCAAAAGATTTAAATATGTTTAGAGATATTCCTTGTGATAAAGATCTATTTAAAGCATATTGGATAGCTTATAATTATAAGTTAATAAAGAAACAAACAGATTTTTTAGGAGCAATATTACTTAAATGGCTAAAACAAGGATATATTAGAATTGAAAGTAAAATGGGTGGAGTTATTTTCAAAAAAGAAGATACAAATGTTATCTTTGAAAAAGAAGCACCTGATCTTGATAATGATTCAGAAAAGTTACTATATAGTTATATGTATGAAGCAAGTCGAGATGGAATTTTAGAAAAAAATGAGTTTAAAAGATGGTGTGAAAAACATTATTCAAAGATATTAGATTGGTTTGATAATGCTTTAAATTATGAAAATGATAAATTAATTGAGCAAGGATTATTAACAAAAACGTCTATAAAAGAATTGAAAGTATTTAAATTTACAGAATATCAAGTTACAAAGCCTATATATGAAGATGCAAAAAAAATGGCTGGATTAAAAAAATTCTTCAATGAATTTGAAAATATGACTGATAAAGAAGCAATAGAAGTACAACTTTGGGAAGAATATTTAATGTATGCTCAAATATTTGGCGTTGCTGATAAAGTTGCTAAACAATTTAAAAAATTATATCCAGATGTTATAAATGATTATGATTATGATTCATTTATTTATATAAGTTCATTCTCACACACTGGAGTTAATGCTGCAAGTGCAGCTAGAAGTAGAGCCGAGTCTTATTCATCAGGTGGAGGCGGGTTCTCATCTGGTGGCGGAGGTGGAGGTTCCTTCGGCGGAGGCGGAGGAGGCTCTAGGTAGTCATAATATAAAAAATTTAGAATAATATTAAAAGAAAAGTCAATTGACTTTTTTTTATATGTTTGTTAACATGAATAAATAGGTGATAAAATGGAAAAAATAATAATAACAACTGATAGTGGTATAGATCCAATATGTGAAGAAAATATGATTCCAGGTCAAATAATAGAAAATGGTGAAAAATCATATCGTGATAAAATTGATATTAATCAAAAAGAAATATTAGACAAAATAAAAGAAGGTAGTATATTTAAAACAGCATCACCATTAATTGGGGATTATGAAGATAAATTTGTGTCTATTTTAGAGCGAAAAAAGGATGTAATTCATTTATCTATGAGTAGTGGTATTAGTGAAGGGAGTGTCAATTCCGCTAATTTAATTGCTAACATATTAAATGAAGAGTATGAAAATAAAGTATATGTTATTGATACTTTAAATGGTGCGACAGGTGGTACTTTAATTGATATTTTGGCTAATAATTTAGTTAAGCAAGGACTTACTACCAAAGAGATAATAGAACAATTAAACGTATTAAAAAAATATGTTCAAACTAGCTTTTTTGTTCCAAATCCAGAAGGATTTATTAAAAGTGGAAGAAATAAATCTGATTTATGTTTAAAAGATAAGGCAAAATTAATTGGAACTAAGGCAGCTAGTATGGCTGGAATAAAATATAGAGTAGATTTTAATGATGAAGGTAATTTATATGTCAAATCAACTATGAAATGTAAAACTAAACTAGGAATGTTAAAATTAATAAAGAGTATACTTAATGAACAAACAATCGAAAATTATAAAGATAATTATGTTGTAATAGGGAATGTTTTAGAAAAAGATGTTGAAATGAATCAAGTAAAAGAATATATAGAACAATTAGAATATTTTAAAAACATAGTTGTTCAAGATATAAATGGTGTGGTTGCTGCATATGGAAGTGAAGATTTATGTGGAATTAGCCTAATAAAAAAATAAAAATCTTTTTTTTTTATTAAAAATATGATATTATTATCTTAATAATAGGGGTTGATAAAATGGATTTATCGAAATCACTGAAAACGGAAGAAAAAAAAAGAAAAAAGATTCTCGAAGAAACAGTTAAAAATATGGATGGTTATTCGGAATATCTACTTTTAAAGAATAAAAATATAGAACATTATAAAATAGAAGAGATAAAGTATAAAACTACTATAAATGAATTAAATGATTATATAAAAATATATAAAGAAAAATTAGATAAGTTAGAAGATGCTAATAAGAATGATATAGATGAAGTGATGAAACTTAGAAAAAAAGTTTTAAATGATAAAACTGAAATTTCTAGTTTAAAATCAATGATAGAATTAATTGTGAAGGAGTATGGAATTAATAAAATATCAGAAATAACAAAAATTGAAAAAAATAAAATAGAAGAAATAATTAAAGATGATAATACTAAAATAGCAAATATGTTAGATGAAAATTTGCCAAATAAATAATTTTATAGTATTATGGATTAGGTGAGTATAAAATGGAAATAGTTAAATATTTAATAATTATATTTATAATGTTGATAGTTGCTTTTGCAATTGTTAAATCAAAAAAGAAAGATTTTAGAATAGAAGCTAATAAGTTAGTAATTTATTTGGGTGGTAAAGATAATATTATATCCTATGAATATAATAAATCTAGATTTATTGTCAATTTAAAAGATGTAGAAAAAGTAAATAAGGAAGCCATTCAAAAGATGGGCGCACAAGGAATAGTTGAAATAGATAATCAACTTAAAATAATTCTTGGTGAGGACGCTAAACAAATTACAAAATATATAGATGGATTAAAGTAATCTATCTTTTTTTATAAATAATTACTTGAAAAAAGAACTTTAATTTGTTAGAATGAATTTATAAAATAAATAATAATATGGGTTTGGAAGAGTCGAGAAAAACATTCTCACTTTTATTAGAAAGGAATGATAAGAATGAATAAAAAAGGTTTTACACTAATAGAACTTTTAGCAGTAATAGTAATACTAGCAATTATAGCTTTAATTGCAACACCAACCATATTAGGTGTAATTGAGAAAGCTAAAAAAGGAGCAGCAGAATCATCAGCACTAGGATATATAGATGTCGTAGAAAAACAAGTAATGATAAATGAAATGGATGATGCAGCAACAAAGATAACAGATAAAACATATTCTGTATCAGATTTAAAGACACTAGGAGTAACAGTAAAAGGAGACGAA
>CAKPGR010000023.1 GCA_934155005.1 uncultured Bacilli bacterium
TATTTCTCCTATAATCTCTACTTTTTATTTTGTTTAGTCAACCCATACCACCTAATATGGTATGAGTAAATATATTTTCCTCAAACAACCTCTATAAAATTTTATCATTTTTTTACAAAAATAAGTGTTTTTTTATCAAAAATATGCTTTTTTTGTAGGCCTGAACAGTTGGCTTTCGCCCAAATATAAGGCTTTATTTAAGATTTAGAACACATACGCATTCAACATGATATGTATTTGGGAACATATCAACAAGCTCTATATTTTTTATATCATAAAAATTATTTAATTCTTTTAAATCTCTTGCTAGTGTAATAGGATCACATGAAACATAAACTATTTTTTTTGCTTTTATATTTATTAAATAATTAATTATTTTTTTATTTAACCCACTTCTAGGAGGATCTACAACTACAACATCAATATTTTGAACATTTACATTACTAGCATCATCGCAAATAAAATCAATATTATCAATATGATTTAATTTTTTGTTCTTAATAGCATCATCTACTGCTAACTTATTTATTTCAATTCCAATTACACTATTACAAAATCTAGAAAGGAAAATTCCTATTGTTCCTGTACCACAAAATAAATCTAAAACATTTTCATCTTTTTTTAATTCAGAAAATTCTAAAACTTTATTATATAATTTTAAAGCCCCTTCTGTATTAACTTGAAAAAATGAATTTGGTGAAATTATAAATTCTAAATCACCTAATTGTTCTTTAATATACTCTTCACCTTTTAAAACCTTTAAATAGTTATCTTTATCAACAACAATATTATCAACATCTATATCTTTAACATCTATAAAACTATTTGTCTTAAAAACTAACATAGATGAATTTTTAGAGCATCTAATTATGGTTTCTTCTATATTCTCTAATTCTTTTATTTCTTTTATTATTTTATTTATTTTAGAATCAGCAATTAAACACTCATCTATTTTTATTACATCATTACTATTGGTAGAATAATATCCAAGTTTATGTAATGTTATTTTATTTCGATAAAAGTAATTATTTGTTTTTTCAATTTTAGTAATTTTAAAGTCAATGTTACCAAATTTTTTTAATATATTATTTACTTTATTAATTTTAAATTTTAATTGACTTTCATAATCCATATGTAATAAATTACATCCACCACATTTATTAAAGTATGGACATTTTGGTATACATCTATTATTACTTTTTTTTAAATAATTAGTTACAATAGCTTCATTATATTTCTTTTTATTTTTAACAATCTTAATTTCGACTTCTTCACCTATTAAAGCATCATAAACAAAAGTTATTTTATTATCCACATATGTTATACCACGACCATAATCATCTAATCTTTCAATATACACAAAAATCACCTAACTTCATTATACTATAAAATACTTATAAATTTCTATTTTTTGTCAATAATATTAAAAAAGGTGATTATATGAAAATTAATATTAAAAAAATTGAAAAATTTCTAAAAAAAGAATATGGAAATAGTAGCGATTTAGTTTTTAGAAAAATTAAAATTAAAGGAAAAAATGTTATGTATGTTTATCTTGACAGTTTATCTAGTGATGATAAAATAAGTGATTTTTTAATGAAAGATTTAAGTGATTATTTTAAAAATAAAAAATTAAATTTATTTGATAATATCTTAAACAATTTAGAAAATAGTATTTATAATAGTCATCTAATAATAGAAACAGATTTTAATAATATTTTTGATAAATTATCTAATGGATTTACCATAATATTTGTTGAGGGAGCAAAAGAATTTATTTTAGTTGAAACAAAAAAAACACTTGATAGAGGTATAACAGATAGTACTAGTGAAATAATTATTAGAGGTCCAAAAGATAGTTTTAACGAAAATCATTCAACAAATTTAGGACTAATAAGAAAAAGAATTAAAACAACTAAACTATGGTTTAAAGATATAAGTGTAGGTAGAAAAACTAAAACAAAAGTTACAATATCATTTATAGAAGATATTGCTGATCCAAAAAAAATTGAAATTATTGAAAAGACTATAAAAAAAATAGATATTGATGGCATACTTGATAGCGGTTATATAAGAGAATTTTTAGTTCAAGATAATAAAACTTCTTTTCCAAAACTTAAAAGTACCGAAAGACCAGATGTAGCTTGTGCTGCTTTATTAGAAGGAAAAATTGTTATACTTGTTGAAAATTCACCATTTGTCTTAATAACGCCAACTGTTTTATCAGATTATCTTCATGTACCAGAGGACTACTACCAAAAAACAAATAATATTAATTTTACTAGATTACTTAGACTCTTAGCCTTTTTTCTAACTATTATTACACCAGCCTTTTATATAGCTGTTACAACATTTAATCAAGAAATGATTCCAAATGAATTATTAATTTCATTAGCCGTTCAACAAGATGGTGTTCCATTTCCAACAGCATTTGAAGTTATTATGATGATGATAATTTTTGAAATTCTAAGAGAAAGTGATCTTAGAATTCCATCACCTATGGGAGCTGCTATTAGTATCGTTGGTGCTTTAGTTTTAGGGGATGCTGCTGTAAGTGCTGGAATAGTATCACCAATTGTGATTATTGTAGTTGCTATAACATCTATATGTGGACTTTTATTTACAGATATTGATTTTGTTAATGCTATTAGAATTTGGAGATTAATTTATATTCTTTTTGCAACAGTTGCTGGTTTAATTGGCATTTTTATAGCGAGTGTTATTTTTATAACTAAATTAGCATCTATAGAAACAAATGGTGTTCCTTATCTAGCACCATTTAGTCCACTATTTCCTAAGGCAATAAAAGACTCTATAATTAGATTTCCTATTACTAATCTCAAAACAAGGCCTTCTTATTTAACCAAAAATACAACTAAATTAGGTGATCAAAATGAATAAAAAATTTTTTATCTTAATTGTTTTATTTTTTATGACTGGATGTTGGAATTACCAAGAGTTAAATTCTCTTGCTATTTCAACAGCCTTAGCGATAGATAAAGATGGAAATGAATATGAAGTTAGTATTTTAATCGCTAACTCTAAAAAAAGTCAAGTCAGTTCAAAAGAAGGTGAATCACAAACTGTTATTTATAGTGCAAAAGGAAAAACTTTATCAGAAGCATTAAAAAATATTGATTTAGAAAATCCAAGGCAAACATATATAGGACATTTATCTGTAATTGTTATTTCTGAGGATATAGCTAAAGAAGGACTTAAAAATGTATTAGATTTATTACTTAGGCACTCAGAATCAACAAAAAGATTTTATATAGCTATAGCTAAGGATGAAAAAGCAAAAGATACAATCCAAGTTATATCGCCATTAGAGACTTTTCCATCTCAAACTATTTCAACTAATATTAAATCTTCAAGTGAATCACAAGCTATAAGTGCTGCAGTAACTTATAGTAAATTTATTGAAAATTTATTAAAGCCCGGAATTAATCCCATTTTACCTACTATAATGGTTGAAGGGGATGCTAAAAAAGGAGAAAAAGAGGATAACTTAAAACAATCTTCACCTAAAGCAATTATAAAACTTGGAACTGTTTCAATATTTAAAAATTCTAAATTAATTGGTTTTGCTTCTAAGGATGAAAGTCGTGGTATCAATTTAATGCTAGGTGATATTATTGAAATGATAATTGATATTAAATGTGGTAACAAATATTTAGTAGCTAATGTTTCTGAAATTAAAAGTGATATTTCTGTCAATATTAAAAATAATAAACCTATTGCCACAGTTAAAATTAGCGGAATTGGAGGTATAACAGAAAACAATTGCAAATATAACCTAACAGATAATAAAACTGTTGATAAGATAGAAAAAGATATCAATAAAGATGTTGAAAATCTTATCATTAAAGGTCTTAATTTAGTACAAAAAGATTTAAAAAGTGATGTTATTGGTTTTGGAAATTTAATTTACAAAAAAAATCCAAAATATTTTAATAAAATAAATTGGGATAAAGAATTTCCTAAACTTAAAGTTAATATACAATCTAATATTAAATTAACTACAAAAGGTTCAGCCCGTGAATCTATTAAGGAGGCAAAAGATGAAAACTAAATCATTTGAATTATGTGCGATGATTATTTTTTTAACTTTATCTTGTTTTTTAGGTATTGGTGCCGAAAGTTGCTTACTTATAGCTGGTAATGATTATTGGATTGTGCCAATTATAGGAACAATTATAGGATTCCCTTTAATATTAATATATCTTTATATTTTTAATTCAAATATGAATATTAACACTCTTAACCATCATATATTTGGAAATAAAATAGGTACTTTTATTAATACTCTTTTGCTTCTTTTCATTATTAGTTTAAATATAATTATTTTTTGGAATTTAACTAGTTTTGTAGCTTCACAATATTTATATGATACACCATCTTGGTTTATAACCATAATATTTATAATTCCTTCTATATATATGATATCAAAAGGACCTAGAATCATTCTAAGAACAACTTTTATTTTCTTTTATATATATGTAATTTTATTTATATTTAGTGCTCTTGGATTAGCAACTCAACTAAAATTAAATAATATAATGCCTATTTTACAAAATGGTATTACTCCTGTCTTTAAAGCCGTAATTAATTATGTTTCATATATGATAACTCCTATATTTTTAATATTAATTATTCCAAAAAAAGAAATTGATGACAAAAATTTAAAGAAAAAAATTATAATTACTTATTTTATTTCTAATGCTATAATTTTTTTGATTTGTTTTTTTACTATTTCTGTTTTTGGAATAGAACTTACTAAACTATATCAATATCCTTCATATCATATTTTAAAAAGAGTTTTCATTGGTGGTTTTGTAGAAAGAATGGAAAATACCTTATCAATTCAATGGATTATAACTTTACTTATTCCTGCTATATTTGGATTTTATTATATTTCTAAATCTTTAATAGATAATTTTAAAATTAACAAATATATTACTTATGTTATAATTGTAATTTTGATGTTCTTAAGTGAATATATTTTTAGAAATAATACGGTTGGAGAAAATTTTTTAGTTTATATATATCCCATTTTTATATTAATATTTTTAATTATCATCCCTATAATCATTGCCATTAGATTAAAAAGTAAAAAAAATCAATTTTGATTTTTTTATTTTATTATTGATTTAGCTATTGTTATTACTGGTCTAACTCCCATATCACCACGAGCATTTGTAACTTGATAATCAACATGACCATGTATACTTACATAGTATGTATTGATACTACTATTAATATATGGTGTACTTGTCCAATAACCAACTATTCCTACATCAGAATATATTTTATTATCTTCTATACTACAACCACCATTATTAATACAATTATATGTATAATCAAATAACCAACTATATTTATTAACTCCTTTACCTGCACTAGGAGATGAACCAAACAAATAAAATGAATTACTTTTATTAAAACTAGTATTACCAACAATAGTAGCTACCTCTTCTGCTTTAATTAATCTAGATCCTACTACCCAGTCTTTTGTATCATTAGATAATGCCTTTGCTACTTCATTCATTTCTCTATTGTTTCCACTTGAATTCCATTGTACTATTGCTGTTGTATTATGATCTAGTATTAAATTAACTGATGAAGACCCTTCTGAATCATTAAACGTATACCATTTCATACATCCTGTCTTTGTTCCTGTTGTTGATACAGCAGAACTTGACGGGCATTTTTCTCCTGTTGTTGGATTATAGTATATAGCTGTTCCATTTTCATATTTCTTTGTATAACTATTTATTTTACTATATAGATCATCTAAGGCATTTTGCAGAGTTGCGTTGCTTCCTAAATTAGAGTCTGTTGGAGCATTTACTGATACATCACTTGCATAAAATTTTGTTCCTGCATATACACTTACACTACCTAATATTAATCCACATATTATAATTGACACTATTATTTTTCTATTCATTTTATCATTCCTTCCTACACAAAAAAAGAGGGTTTTTTACCCCCCCCCGACTTTGAAATTTTTTTATCTCTCAGTCAATATTATTATCTTATTTACAAGTTAATTCTATCAAATTAAATTTATTTTTTCAAGTTACTTATTGATTTTTTATTCATTTTTACATTTAATAAATTTAGAGAAATACCTAATGAGTATTAGGTTATTTCCTATTTATGTTGGAAAATTCCTAATGACCCCTGTGGTATTAGAGATTATTTTTTTATTTAATTACTTTATGATTAAAATAATTATTATAAATAATAAGATATATATAATTAAAGTTAAATTTATTTTATCTCTTCTCATACACATCCTCCTTACTTCTTGTAAGGAAATAATCCGTAATACCTTATGGCATCCCTCTAATATTAATATATATTTTTATTTTCACTTTTCCTTTCTATTTACAAAAAAAATATTCAGTTTTTGAATATTTTTTATTTATAAATAATTAATTGATCTTTTAATAAATATATACTTTCATTTTTATTTAATAAATCAATAACATTTTCTTTTAATTCATCAGCAACGGTTGCTAGTGTATCACCATCTTTAGTTATATAAAATTTATATTCTTTATTTGGTATCAATATTTCTTGATTTGGATAAATATAATCGTTTTCGCTTAGTCCATTTATTTTGATTATAAGTGATGGATCAACATTATTTTTTTGACTTATACTATATATACTATCACCTTTCTTTACTATATATTTAATAAATCTATCATCAACTGCTGGTACAATTAAATAACTTCCTGGCATTAACATCACATCCTTATTAATACCATTTATTTTTTTTAAAGTATCAACATTTGTTCCTAATTTATCAGCTATTGACGCTAATGTTTCACCCATTTCAACTTGATATATCTTATACATAAAACCATCTCCCTTTTATAATATATGAAAAAAAGATGGGTTAGTTCATCTTTTATATACACTAAATTTTAGACTTGAATTAAATTTTAGTTCATCATATTTAATTAATCTTTTTACGCCATTTAAATCAGAATAATATTTTATATAATTATCATCCTTAAAATAAACTTCATCATTTATATAAACAACATTATCAATATTTGTTGTTTCAAATAAATAAGTTATATTTAAAATATTTTGAACATTAGATCTATATACTTTATATCCAGAATTTGTTTTCTCATACATATAATAGTATCCAGATAAAACATTACCAACCAAATCCACTTTTTCATAATTTTTATTATTTGTACTATAAGGATTAAAATACATCTTATCATTTATAGCATCATATATATTAGCCGTTTCAAATGTTTTATTTTTATATTTTTTTATACCTATTTTTTCATTTCCTATCTCTTTTATTATTTTATTGTTTATTTCATATTGTCTTTTATTAACTGGATCAAAAATATATATTTTGTTATTAATTACTCCTTGTACATAAGAATACATAGATATTGCTTTATTTGAAATAATTTTTTTCTTTTTATTATTTTTATAATCAACTATATAAAATTCATGAAATTCATAATCATTATTGTAATCTGCTGTTATATAATATTTAGAAAAAAAGCCACTTATATTTTTTTCGTAAGTATCATTTTTAAATAATTTAAGATCTATAATATTTTTATTATTTATTAAGTAAAGTCCTTTATAATTTTCTAAACCTATATAAGTATTTTCATCTAAATTATTATATAAAGTTATATTATCTTTTGTTATTTTATTTTCTTTATCACTACTTTTTATATATTTCATAGCAAAAGTATCTAACTTAGAATCAGTGCCTTTAATAGTCATATAACTATAAAATATATTATCTTTTTCACATACTAAATTTATAAATTCCGATTTACTAGTTAATGGTAATATACATTTATAGTTTTCATCTTCAAAATATTTAATTTTTTTTATTATTTTACTTTTATTATAATTTTTATATGTTTGAATATTAAAATTCAAATTATCTTTTGTTATTTCTAAATAATAATTATCAATTTCATTTTTTGTTCTTTTTGTTCTAACTTCTTTTATATTAAATCCATCTACTTCATAATTAATAGTATATCCACTAGAAAATATTTGAATACCTATTTGAATTAATAAATAAAACATTAATAAGAAAAGAAATAATTTTAATAACTTCTTCATATTATCCCTCTAATTAATTATAAGATATATTTTCTATTTTTTCAATTATTTATAGGTGTTTAATTCACAACATTTTAACCAATTAACATAAATTATATTGAAAATAAAAGAAGGGGTGGATTATATGTGTAATAATACTGAATCAGGTTGCATCGCTGACATATTAAAAGTTATTTGTGTTCTTCAACAAAACGCTAATTGTGGTGATGGATGTTTAGATACTTGTGATAGAGGTTTTTTAGGTTGTTCTACAACTTGTCTAAATTGTAATACTAGACCTATAACTTTATATACATGTGCTACTGGAAGTACACCACTTAGTATGCCAATAAGCAAAGATCCAAGTGTTGATACTACATCAAGTGTATTTAGAGTTGAAAAAATAGACGAAAACTGTGCAACTTTTAGAGTTTTAGCAACTAATGACGACCAAGCTGAAAAAGCTACAATTCCATATGTTGCAACTAATTCTTTTTTCACAATGAATTTAAACTGTTGCTGCTGTCTTAGATGTTTAAACGATACTTATGTTGAATGCATATAATAAAAACTACACAAACGTGTAGTTTTTATTTTAAATTATCAATTCTAACCCACAAATCAGTAGAAGCAGTGCTTACTGTTTTAGCAGCAGGTACACCACCATTAAATTGATTTTTAACACCTATTGCATACCACCAATTATCACTTCCAACACTACCATCAAGTGTCGTTCCACCATAATTTGATTTAGCAAGTCCTTTAAATCCATTATCTGTCCAAGAAACTTTAACAGCTTTATAGCCTGTTACACTCTCAGTAGTTTTAATTGGATTTGAAGTTTGTATCCACCTATTATATCCAGAGACATCAGAATATTGTAATAAAAATTCAAATTCATTTTTACTATTTCGATACTCTTCCAAATTATATAGTATACTTTGCCTATGAAGTGAATCATATCCATCTTTGGTTAAAGATTGTGAAATAGAAGACCACATATTAGTACCACTCAAATTATTATGATGGAAAACTCTAATCCATGTTGCACCATCAAATTGTTTAATAGGAACATATACATTACCAACCAAGACTACCTTTTCATTTTCAAAAGCTGAAATTACGTTACCACTATCATCTTCTAAATCATCACTCATATAAACTAAATCATAAGTATTATTATCACTTGAAACATATGTTTTATTACCATAATATGTAATATTAGGTTTATGATTTACAATAATATAATCAAGACTATATGAATTTTCTAAATCAATAATAATACATTGTTCTTTTGTATTACCACTTGATATAGTATTTAAATTACCATCTGTAATATAATTACTATTATTAATACTACTTCCAATATTTTTTTTACCAAAAGCAACATTTTCGCCTTCATAAATTGCTTTTATTTGAGCCCAGTTATTAGATATATTACTACTATTACCATTAATACAATTTTTTATATATCTAACATTATTTAAATCATTATTTTTTCTATCACTACTAAGATATTCTAAAGTCAATTGTCCTGATGTACTATTTATTATATTTTTATTTATATTGGTATTTAAAAATGTTTTTATATCCATATAACTATTATTATAAGAAAGTTTTAAAATTGTATTATTATTACTTTTTACTTCTGTAATTCCACTATTATAATTTGAATCACCAACTAAAATAGATAGTATCTCATCTTTTCTTAAGTATACTTCTGTATACATTTTAGAGCCATTAGTATTATTAACCCTAGGACTAGTTAAAGTTATAGAATAGTATCCATTAGCTTTAATTTTAAAATCAACAGGTTCTGTAAAATTTTCTGTTTTAACAATTTGAGATAAATTTACTTCACCTAAAACTTTTTCTTTTAATTTTTCTAAAACATTTTTTCTACTATTTAAAAGGCCTAATATAGAAATTAAAATAACAATAAAAACAATTAAAACAGTGTATATTAATCCTGATATTGCAAAACCTTTTTTATTCATAATATACACCTCCTAACTCAATTATACTTTATTTTCCTAGTTTTTCAACAAATTCTTTTTCTTCTATTATTTCAATATTTAATTTTTTTGCTTTATCATATTTACTACCAGGTTTTATACCTACAACCACAGCATTTGTTTTACTTGTGACAGAATTAGTAACCTTTCCACCACGTTTTTCTATTTCTTCTCTAGCTTCTTCCCTAGTCATTTGTTCTAATGTTCCTGTTAAAACAAAGGTTTTTTCATTAAAATAGTCATCTATTATTTTTTCTTTTCCTAAATAATTCATATTTAAACCAACATTTTTTAATCCCTCAATTATTTCTATATTCTTTGAATCATCAAAATAATCACGAATTGATTTTGCTATTTTACTTCCAAAATTAGGAATACTTTCTATTTCTTCATATGTAGCGCCAATAATATTATCCATAGATTTATATTCTTCTGCTAATAGTGTAGCCATTTTTTTTCCTACATGTCTAATTCCTAAGGCAAACAATAATTTTTCTAATGAATTTTCTTTACTTTTATTAACAGCATTTAATAAATTATTAATACTTTTTTCTCCAAATCCTTCTAATTCTTTTATTTCTTCTTTATATTTATCTAATTTATAGTAATCTAATATATTTTTCAAATAACCTCTATTATAAAAATCTTCAACTATTGATTCTCCAAATCCTTCTATATTCATAGTATCTCTTGAAGCAAAATGAATTAAATTTTCTATTTTTCTAGCATCACATTTAGGATTAGGGCAATAATAGGCAACCTCATTTTCCATTTTCTCTATTTTAGTACCACATATTGGACAATTTGATATCATCCTAATAATTTTTTCAGTACCATCTCTTCTACTTTTTTCTACTCTAACAACTTCTGGAATCACATCACCAGCTTTATGAAGAACGATAGTATCATTTATTCTTATATCTTTTTCTTTTATATAATCCTCATTATGTAAAGTTACACTACTTATAACAGATCCTGCTAAATGCACTGGATTTAAATCTGCTCTTGGTGTTATTTTACCAGTTCTTCCTACACAAAATTCAATATCTATAATTTTTGTTAAAACTTCTTCAGCTGGAAATTTATAAGCAATAGCCCATTTAGGTGTTCTAGCTGTATATCCCAATTTTTTTTGATCATTAAAATCATTTACTTTTATAACTATACCATCTATTTCATAAGGTAATTCTGGTCTTTTTTCTTTCCAATTATTAATATAATTTATTACTTCATCTATATTTTCACAAACTGTTATATTTGGATTAATTGTAAATCCTAATTTTTTCATAAAGTCTAGGGACTCTTTATGAGTTTTAATTTGATATTTTCCATATTCTGGTAAATGATAGATAAATGTTGATAAATTTCTTTTGGCAGCTATACTAGAATCTAGTTGTCTAACTGATCCAGCTGCTGCATTTCTTGGGTTAGCAAATAAAGTTTCATTTTTATTTTTTCTTTCTTCATTTAATTTTAGAAAAGCTTTTTTTGGCATATATATTTCGCCACGAACTTCTATTTCTTCTTTAAAAGGAATTCTTAAAGGGATATTTTTTATAGTTTCAGCATTATGAGTAATATCTTCTCCAACAACACCATCACCACGTGTAGCAGCTCTTTTAAGTTTACCATTTTGATATAATAACGAAACAGATAATCCATCTATTTTAAGTTCACAAACATATTTTGGATTACTAATTATTTTCTTTACCTTTTTATCAAAATCAATTATCTCATCTTCATTAAAGATATCACCAAGTGACATCATAGGAACATTATGTGTCACTTTTTTAAATTCATCAATTATTTTTCCACCAACTCTTTTTGTTGGCGAATTTTCTTTTATTAAATCTGGATATTTTTTTTCTAACTTTTCTAGCTCACTATAAAGATCATCATATTCTTGATCAGTTATAGTTGGCATATCTAGTTCATAATAATTACGACTTGCTTCATTTAATATATTAACTAATTCTTCTATTCTTTTATTAATCATAATTATCACCATTATTATTATACCAAAAAATAAATTTTATTTAAATAAAAAAGAATTGAAATCCAATTCTTATGAAACTCTTTTATACATATAAACAGTTATATAT
Organism: uncultured Bacilli bacterium; assembly: GCA_934155005.1. Classification (GTDB taxonomy): domain Bacteria; phylum Bacillota_I; class Bacilli_A; order RF39; family UBA660; genus CAJOJO01. Next base: position 12,224 of record CAKPGR010000023.1, read on the forward strand.
GGATTTTGCACTGAAAAAGATGTTCCAGAACCTGTTGAGCCTGTTGTTGATGAATTTGTTGTTACACTATGCGAATGGTTTGCAACTCCACTTATACTATTTGCATAATAATCTGATACTGTATGTGTATGATTACCAGCAGAACTTGTTGAAGAATTATTATTATTTATATTAGATGCTCCTAATCCTGTAAAAGTAGTACCTCCTGCTGTCATTGCATAAACATATCCATATGTCAAATGTGTATGATTACCATTAGTACTAGTTGTACGACTTGATGATGTATATCCAATCTTATATCCAGATCCTGTTGCAGCAGCTGTTCCAGATAATGATGGGATACTATGATTATGGCTTGGAAGGTTTGACGTTGTAAGCGTCGTTGTACTACTTCCGCCTGTCTTACTTACTGCATTAAAATTGGTATTACTCGTATCTACTCCAACTAATGTTCTACCACTTCCATATGCTTCCCATGTTCCACCAAATTTTTTAGATACATCAGATGCACTTTTTATATCTGTTGATATATAAATACTTCCTACTGGATACATTTTATCTAACATTGAATTAATTTCTTTTTTTAATTCATCATATTTATCAGCTATACTATATAAATCATCAAGTGAATCTTGAAGCGTTGCATCACTTCCTAAGTTAGAGCCTGTTGGAGCATTCACTGATATTCCATTTGCATAAAAATTACTTCCTGCATATACTCCTACACTTCCAAATATTATTCCACTTATTATTATTCCTAGTATTATCTTCTTATTCATTTTTTATCT
>CAKPGR010000024.1 GCA_934155005.1 uncultured Bacilli bacterium
CAGCAACAAAGATAACAGATAAAACATATTCTGTATCAGATTTAAAGACACTAGGAGTAACAGTAAAAGGAGACGAACCAAGTGAAGGGTCTGTAACAATAGAAAAGGGAAATGTAACTGACTATAGTTTAAAATTTAAAGATTATACAGTAACAAGAGAAAATGGAAAAGTTACAGTAAAAAAGAATGAAAGTAAAGAAACAGAAGAAGTAAAAGTATACGAAAATGGAACAGCTATATACTATAATCCAACAACAGGAGAAAAATGCACAGAAAGTGAATCTGATAGTAAAACAGGAACAAAGAGCGGATGTATGAAATGGTATACATTTAATGATGAAGAAGGCTCTTCATCCGTTAATTTAATACTAGATCATAATACGACAGCTGGTGTGGCATGGAATTCAAGTGGTTCTAATAGTGAGATGAATGAGGCAGCTAAACAACTTATTAATGATACGAAAGACTGGAAAATTGCTACTAGATTAATTAGTATAGAAGAGGTTGCTAGAATAACAGAAAAAAAGGATTTTGATAATTCATGGTTTTATTTTGATAGCAATAGTCAAACACAAATAGCTAATTCACCGGGATCGAGTAAATATTCATGGCTTTATAATAATACTAGTGGCTGCTTAAATAATGGCTGTTCGATAGAAGATGAAAGCGTATATGATGGTCGTAATATATGGGGATATTGGACAAGCTCACCAATAGATAATAACAAGGTATGGATTGTAGATAGATACGGTGGTATTAACACCCATTATGCTCATGATGCTTATAGTGGTATTCGACCAGTTATTACAATATCTAAATCTATAATAAAATAAAAAATATTGACTTAATTTCAATATTTTTTTTGTAAATAATAAGGAAAAGTGAAAATAAAAATGTATATTAATATTAGAGAGATACCATAAGGTATTACGGATTTTTCCCTATAAGAAGTAATGGTGATGATATGTATGAGACAAGATAAAATAAATTTAACTTTAATTATATATATTTTATTATTTATAATAATTATATTATTATCTAAATAAAAAAATAATCTCTAATGCCACAGGAGGGAGGTCGTTAGGAATTTTCAAAGCATATAAGGAAATAACCTAATGCTCATTAGGTATTTCTCTAAATTTATTTTATTTTTCGACAAATTTTGACAATCATATTTTGTATAATTATGTCGAGGTGATTAAATGAATTTATTTAATAATATTCTAATTGATTTTGTGTTAGTTGTTTTTCCACTACTTATTTATACTGTTTACTCTATGTGTAGTATTACATTAGATAAGAAAAAAAATGATTTATATTTTGATTTTGCTTTATTTAGTGCATATTATTTGATATTAAAATTTGGTGTGTTAGATTTTGGTAGCCTTTATACTTTATTTTTAGATATACCACTTATGTTTGCTTACATAAAAGATAAAAAAATAAGTATCCTAATTTTGTCAATTTTAAATATAATTAATTATTATAGAATTTTGGATATAAATATATTATATATAGTTTTAGAATATTTGGGCTATTATATTGTTTATATAATTAATAATAAAATTAAATTAAAACAATCTTATTTTATATTATATTTAGTAATATTAAAATCAATTGCTTTCTTGATATTTACTAATTTAAGTGATAATTATATATTTAATTTTACTAATTATTTAGCGATTATTACTCTTAATTTTATATTAATTAATATTATAACAATTTTGTATGATAAAATAGAAAATATAATAGATTTGCATAATAATTTATACAACATAAAAGAAGAAGAAACTTTAAGAAAATCTATTTTTAATATAACTCATGAAATTAAAAATCCAATAGCTGTATGTAAAGGTTATTTAGATATGTTTGATATTAATGATTTAGATAAAAGTGTAAAATATATTCCTATTTTAAAAAGTGAAATAGATAGATTATTAAAATTATTAGAGGACTTTTTATCAATAACTAAGGTTAAGATAGAAAAAGAAGAAATGGATTTAAATATGTTACTTGAAGATACTATAAAATGTTTGAAACCTATAATAAATAATAAGAATATAGAATTTATATCTAATATAACAGATGATGAAATATATATAAAAGCTGACTATAATAGATTAAAACAGACTTTAGTTAATATTATAAAAAATAGTAAAGAAGCTATAAAAGGTAAAGGGTACATAAAATTATATACAGATATTGATAATAAAAATATTAAAATTTATATTGAAGATTCAGGAATTGGAATGAGTGATGAAGAATTAAAAAAAATAAAGCAAGCTTTTTTTACAACAAAAAAAACGGGGACAGGTTTGGGAGTATATCTTGCTAATGAGATTATATCTTTACATTCTGGTAAAATTGATTATTATTCTAAGAAAAATGAAGGTACAAAAGTTGTTATTACATTACCTTTTATGAACTGACCTTTAAATAATTTATAAACTCAATAATAGTTTTTGAGTTTTTTTTATTTTAAAAATCTTTTTACATACTTCATTTGATTAAATGTTACAATCAAGATATTTATTGATGTAGCGATTATTAAACCCCAAATTCCTATTTTCATTAAAGATAAAAAGAATAAAGATAGAGTTCTAAAAATCATTCCTAAAATGGTTCCGTACATTGCTTCTTTTGCTTTACCCATGGCTTGTAAGGCACCAGTTAAAGGAGCTTGAATATAGTGAAAAAGACAAATAGGTGCTAGAAATTTAATATAAGAAATTCCTTCATTAGTGTTATAAATTAACTTTAAAGGTATTTCTGGAATAAACATAAAAATTAAAGTAGATGGGATGCCAATTAAAAGAGAATAGAATATTGCTTGTTCTATTTTTCTTTTTGTAGCTTTATAATTTTTATTTGAATAAGCTTTACTTATAAATGGGATTAAAGCTTGTGATATAGCCATTGTAAAGAATGATGGAAGTAGTATTAAAGGCATAACATAACCATTTAAAATACCATATTCGTTAATAATAAAACTATTAGAATATCCACACAAAGTTAAGGCATATGTTAAAATAATTGGCTCAAAAAAATAACCAATATTTCCAATTAGTCTACTTCCAGTTGTTGGCAGACTTAAACTTAAAATTATTTTAATATAATCTTTTTTAGGTTTAAAATCATCTTTACTAATTTTAATTTTTTTAGGAAGACAAAATAAAAAAATAATTATAGATGATAATTCACTAAAAATAGAAATTAAGATAGTAAAACAAACAGCATATTCTATTCCTTTTTTTAAAAAATATGGAACAAATAAAACAATTAAAATAAGTCTTATAATATCTTCTAAAATATTAGAAATAATATGAGGTAACATTCTTTCTTTTCCAAAAAAGTAACCTCTTAAAATAGAAGAAATAGATACAAAAGGCAAGACAAATCCAATTGCTATAATACCTAGATAAGTTCTAGATTCTTTTAATAAATTAATAGATAAATATTTACCAAAAAAGATTAAAAAAATGATAATAACCAAATTTATTAAAAGTGAGATGGGAATAATTCCTAAAACTAGACTTTTATTATTAAATTTTTCCTCGGCAACTAATTTAGAAATAGTAGCAGGAAATCCTAAACTAGCTATTGAAACAAGTAGTCCAAAAGTAGGCATTATTAACATATAAATGCCAATTCCTTCAGTCTTTAAATATCTAGTCATAACAATTTTTATAAGCATACCTAGTATTTTTGTAATAAATCCGCCTATAATTAAAAGAATAGTCATTTTTAAAAACTTATTTTTCTTCATAAAATCACCTTAAAAACTTTAAAAAAAGTTTAATTTACTATATAATATATATATGCTGATAATTATTATTTTATTATTAGGAGGTAACTATGGATTTAGAATTCAATTCCTTAGAAGAGTTATATAATAGAATTAAACCTGCTCTTACGACAAAAAAAGAAGAGATGAAGAGAAATGGCTATGTATACGTAAAAGAAGAAGATATATGGAATTACTTGAAAGAAATTAAATGGATTAATTCAAAAAATTTATCACTTTATCAAATGACTAGTGATATTTTAGATACAGATGATTTAATAATAGATGAATATTTAAGACGCAAATTAAATTTAAAAAATCGAAAAGTTTATTTTGATGATTAGGAGATGATTATATGAGAAAAGATAAGAAAGGATTAATTAAAAGTTTTTTATTTGTAATTTTTTTAATTGCTATTACACTTTTACTAGTTCCAAGCATTCTTAAAAATTTAAAATTTGGATTAGATTTACAAGGTGGATTTGAAGTTTTATATGATGTAGAAAGTGTTGATGGAAGTAAAATCACTGATAGTATGATGACTAATACATATAAATCACTATTAAAAAGAATAGATATATTAGGTGTTAGTGAACCTGTTATTACAATTGAAGGTGATAATAAAATCCGTGTTCAACTTGCTGGTATAACAGATCAAGATGAAGCAAGAAAAATTTTAAGTAGTGCAGCAACACTTACTTTTAGAGATACTAATGATAATTTACTTATGACAAGCAGCGTCTTAAGTGGTGGAGGAGCAAGTGTAAGCCAAGATTCTAAGGGGAGACCAGCTGTTTCATTATCAGTAAAAAATAAGGATAAGTTCTATCAAGTTACTAAAAAAATTAGTCAAAAGAAAGAAAATACAATTGTTATTTGGCTTGATTATGAAGATGGTGTAGATAGCTATTCAAAAGAAAAGAATAATTGTGGTAATAAGGATTCTAGATGTTTATCTGCTGCTACTGTATCAGAAGGATTTGCAAGTGATGTTATAATCCAAGGTAATTTTACAGAAGAAGAGGTTAGTAATTTAGTTGACTTAATAAATTCAGGAAGTTTACCAACTAAACTTACAGAAATATCTTCTAAGACTGTTGCAGCGTCATTTGGATCAGAATCATTAAATAAAACATTCATAGCTGGTATTATTGGAGTTGTAGCTGTTATGGCAACAATGATTATACTATATCATTTTGCTGGATTTATCTCATCAGTAGGTTTACTTGTTTATACAGTTTTAACATTTGCTATATTTTGGTTAATAGGTGGTGTTTTAACTTTACCAGGTATAGCCGCTATGATTCTTGGTGTAGGTATGGCAGTTGATGCGAATGTTATTAATTTTGAAAGAATTAAAGATGAAATGCTAAATGGCTCATCATTTACATCAGCATTTAAAAAAGGTAATAAAAATTCAATTATAACAATTATTGATGCTAACTTAACAACATTTATCGTTGCTATAATATTATTTATTTTTGGTGAAAGCACAGTTAAAGGTTTTGCTACTATGCTTATGATAAGTGTGTTTGTAACAATGCTAATAATCGTTTTCTTTACAAGATTTTTACTTAAAATGTTTGTAAATACAGGATATTTTGATGATAAAGCTAATTTATTTATTGGTAAAGTAAGAGAAAATAAACATAAAATTAATTTTGTTAAAGTAAGTAAAAAACTATTAATAGGAACAGTATTAATAGCTATTATTGGTGTTATATCTCTTTCTACAAATAAGTTAAACTTAGGAGTTGATTTTAAAGGTGGTACATCAATTAATATTAAAAGTGAAGATAAAATAAATATTGAAGATGTAGAAAAAACATTAACTAAATTAGGGTATGAAATAAATACAAAAGAGACTATTAACGATAATAATGTTTATATAAAAATAACTGATCCATTAGAACAAGATGAAATTCTAAAACTTCAAGATACAATTGATAAAGATTATAATGCAAGTTCAGATATAGGAGTTGTATCAACTGAGGTAAAAAAAGAGTTGATTAAAAATGCTATTTTCTCAATTGTTTTATCAGCTATTGCAATTGTTATTTATACATCACTTAGATTTAAATTTAATTATGGTGTAAGTGCAATAATAGCTTTATTACATGATGTAGCTATAATATTTATCTTCTTTAGTTTATTTAAATTAGAAGTTCAAACAATTTTTATAGCAGCTCTTCTATCAATTATTGGATATTCAATAAATGACACAATTGTTATTTTTGACAGAATAAGAGAAGAAAAAGAAAAAGCTAATATTAAAACAAAAGAAGAATTAGAAACTTTATTTAATGATAGTTTAAATCAAGTTGTAAAAAGAAGCGTTATTACAAGTTTAACAACTATTTTAGCGGTATTAAGTTTAATCTTATTTGGATCAAAAGAAATATTTAACTTTAATATTGCTCTATTTGTTGGATTACTTGCTGGAACATATTCATCAATCTTTATAGCAGGACAATTATGGTTCTATATGGAAAAGAAAGACATTGGTAAACCTAAAAAGAAGAAATGGTATGAAGAGGATGAAAAAGAAGAAAAGAAAATAAAGGGAATTAATGCATAGGAGATGGTTTTATGCTTATAACAGATAAAAATAATCGTGGGTATGTTTATGTAACCCTTGAAGATATTTTAAGTGGCATAGAAAATATAGATGATGAAAAAATAAAACAAGAATTGATGATATTATTTAAGAGTGAAACTGAAAATGATACTGTAAGAATATCGAAAAGATCAAATGTGTATAAAGCTCTAAGTAAATGTATTATAAATGGTGATGAATATATTGATGCTGATATGTTATCTAGAGCTTTAACCCGTTCTATATACGAATTTAATCATGAAATGCAAGATAAATTAAAAAAATATTTTAGAATGTATATGAATAATATAGAAAATGAAAAGAGTAATGAGCTTTTAGTTCATAAAATATTGTGTGATGAAAAAGTAATAGATTATATGAGAGAATTTGATTCTTTCCAAGATTATGAAAAGTATCTTATCAATAAGAGATTAAATAAGAAAAGTGTTAAAGAACTTCCAAAAGAAAAAGGAAGAAGTTATGTAATTATAGATTAGAGTGATATTATGACAAAAAAGAAAGAAGTAACATATGATGATTTAATTGATAAAGTATCAACTTATTTAAGTGATGAAGATGTTTTATTAATTAAAAAGGCTTGTATTAACTCTACAAATTTTAATGTAGCTTATATTTTAACAGATATTAATGCTGATGCTGCAACTATATGTGCAGCACTTTTGCGTGATACAGATGATCTTTCTGAATTTGGTGATGAAATATCTTCCTTAGTAGAGGGCGTAGATAAAATTAAAAATTTAAATTTTGATTTTAGAAATCCATCTACTATTGCTATGCAAAAGAAAATATTAGTTGGATTATCAGATGATGTTAGAGTTATAATGATAAGATTAGCTGAAAGAATAGATGAAATGCGTAATCTATGGCAACATTCTAGTGAAGAACAAAAAAGAGTATCTAATGAAACTTTACAAATATTAATTCCTATCGCACATAGACTTGGTATGAATAAATATAAAAGCGAATTAGAAGATTTATCACTTAGATATTCAAAACCAGATATATATTTTGATATAGTAGATAAATTAAATCAAACTAAACAACAAAGAGATAATTCTGTTAAAATGATGATAGATGATGTATCAAAATTATTAAATGAAAACAATATAAAACATCAAATAAAAGGACGTTCAAAAAGTATATATAGTATTTATAAAAAACTTGATAAGGGTAAAAAATTTAGTGAAATATATGACCTTTTAGCCCTACGTGTTTTTGTTGATACCGAAGCCGATTGTTATCAAGTATTAGGTATTATTCATTCAAAATATAAACCAATACCAGGAAGATTTAAAGATTATATAGCGATGCCTAAGACAAATATGTATCAAAGTCTTCATACAACAGTATTTGGTATAGATGGATATTTATTTGAAATTCAAATTAGAACATATGAAATGGATGAAGTTGCTGAACGTGGTATCGCAAGCCACTGGTCTTATAAAGAGCAAGGTAGTAATAAAAGAGCTACACAAGATAATATGGATCAAAAATTACAATTTTTTAGAAATATAATGGAATTAAATAATTCAGAAGCTAGTGATGAAGAAATATTATCGTCAGTAAAAGAAGAATTTAATAGTACTATTTATGTATTTACGCCAAATGGAGATGTTATAGAATTACCAGCTGGTGCAACACCTATTGATTTTGCTTATAAAGTTCATAGTGGAGTTGGGGATAAAATGGTTGGTGCTATTGTAAATAATAGTATTGTGCCACTTGATTATGAATTAAAAAATCAAGATATTGTTAAAATTAATACTAATAAAAATTCCGTAGGACCAAGTCGTGAATGGATAAATATGGCTAAAACAACACAAGCTAAAAATAAAATCCGTTCCTTCTTTAAAAAAATTGATAAAGAAGAAAACTTAAAAAAAGGTGAAGAAATATTAAATAAAGAACTTAAAAGTAAAAAAATAACAACTAATAATTTTTATGAAGAAAATAATATTTCTAAAATTTTAAAAGAATTAAAAATGGATGATTTAAATGAATTATATGTTGCTATTGGTTCTAATCATCTAAACCCTATTTCTGTTATTAATATTTATACAGGTGAAAATGAAAATAAAGAAGATCTATTGATGAAAAAAGTTATTACAACAAATAAGCAAACTTTAAAAAATGATATTATAGTTGAAGGTATAGATAATATAAAATTAAGGTTAGCGTCTTGTTGTAAACCAATTCCAGGGGATAAAATTATTGGCTATATTACCAAAGGGTATGGTGTTTCTGTACATAGAATGAACTGTCCTAATTTAGATGATTTAAATGAGAGATTAATAGATGTTTCTTGGGGAGATGTTGAAGGAAAAAAATATTCAACTTCAATTATCATAAGAGCTGAAAAAAAGGATAATCTTTTATTAGAAATAATGACTAAGGCTTCTAATAATGGTATTAATGTTGAAAAAATTAATACATATAATGAAGAAGATAAAGTTGCCTTAGAACTAACTATTATTGTTGAAAATATGGATAAACTAACTAAATTTATTAATTCAATTTTACAAATTAATAATGTAATAGAAGTAGAAAGAATAATAAAATGAGAATTTTAGTTCAAAGAAGTTTAAATTCTAGTGTTAGTGTTAATAATAAAATAGTTGGGAAAATAGATAGAGGATTAGTTTTATTAGTAGGATTTACTCATAATGATACAAAAAGTGATATAGATAAATTAATAAAAAAAGTTTTAAATTTAAGAATATTTGATGATGAAAATGGTGTTATGAATAAATCTGTAATGGATGTTAAAGGAAGCATTTTAAGTATTTCACAATTTACTTTATATGCTGATACAAAAAAAGGTAATAGACCAAGTTATATAAATTCCATGAAGCATGATGAAGCTTTAAAAATGTATGATTTATTTAATGAAGAGTTAAGTAAATATATTGATGTAGAAAAAGGCATATTTGGTTCTTCAATGCAAGTGAATATTTTAAATGATGGACCTATTACAATTATGTTAGAAAGTAATTCCAAATAATATGAAATGTTATATAACTAAAAGAGAAGAAAGAACGATAAAATTCTTTAAGGATATTCATCATTTAGATGTTGATATGTATTCAAAAGAGTATGTTGGTAATTTAGAATCAATGATTGATAGAAATATAGATGCTGATATAATAATAGTTGTTAAGGATAAAGAAAATATTGTTGGATATATGGATATACTTTCTTTAAAAAAAGAAGTATTTGAAAAGATTATTCATTCAAATCAAATAATTGATGATGAAGTATGTAGAAGAGATTTAAAGAGCTTTGATGATGAAAATTATCTTTATATTTTATCTATTGTTATAAAAAAGGAATATCAAAATGGTGAAGCAATTAAATTAATATTGAAACAATATAATGATTTTATAGGCAGTATAAATATTAATGGCATACTAGCAACTACTGTTAGTGCTGATGGATATAAGTTTATAAAAAAATTAGGTTTTAGTGAAGTAAAAAAATTAAAAGAGAATGAAACTTTATTTTCTTTTAATATAGAAGAGGGTATGTGAATGATAAAAAATAAAATCGATTATAAATTAATTAATATAGCTTTGATTGTTGCTATAATATATTTATTAAGTAAAACTAGTAATGTTTTATTTGGTATTTTTTCTAAGATATGGGATATATCACTTCCATTTTTAATAGCGTTTGTTATTGCTTATGCCTTATATCCATTAGTTAAATTTTTAACTGATAAACATATTCCAAAGATTATAGCTATTATTATAGTATTATGTATAGTTATAGGATTTTTAACAATATTTGGTGTTATTGTAGTACCACTTTTATTTAATCAATTAGGAAGTTTATTTAATGGTATAATTTCTTTTGTAAATGAAATGTCTACCAATTATGATTTAGACTTTGGTTCTTTACAAAACACTTTGACAAATAGTTTTGATAGTATTATTTCAACAGTAGGTAACTATTTATCAACAGGTGCTGTTAATGTTATTTCAATGTCTATATCCGTTTTTTCAAAAGTATTTATAGCTTTTGCTGCTTCTATGTATATATTAGCTGATATGGAAACAATTAGAGGAAATGTAAAAAATTATTTGTTAAAAAAATCTAAAAAATTCTACAATTATGTTAGTTTACTTGATACAGAAATGCATAATTATTTAACAGGATTTGTTAGAATTATGATTATTTCTTTATTTGAATATACTTTTGCTTATGTAATTATAGGACATCCAAATGCTATATTACTTGGATGTTTAGCTATGATAGCTAATTTAATTCCTTATTTTGGTGGAATTATAAATAACTTAGTAGCAGCAGTTACAGCTTTTGTAATTAGTCCAGCTTTATTTATAAAAACACTTATTGTATTTGCTGTTTTATCAATGGTAGATGGTTATATAATTAATCCACTTGTTTATGGAAAAACAAATGAGGTTCATCCATTAATTGTAATTATGAGTGTATTTGTTGGTGGAGCTTTGTTTGGTATTGTTGGAATTATTATTTCCTTACCACTGGCAATTATAATTGTATCAACATTTAAATATTTTAAAGTTGATATGTTAGATAAAATTGAGACTATAAAATCAAAATAAATATTCATTTTTGAATATTTTTTTGATAAAAAATTAAAATTTTAAATATAATCTATGAATTAGAGAAAGGATAAAAGTACTTGAAAAAAATAAATTAATTTGTTAGAATAAGTATGTAAAACAAATAATAATATTGACTGAGAGATAAAAAAATTTCAAAGTCGGGGGGGGGGTACAAAACCCTCTTTTTTTTGTGTAAAGGAGTAGATAAAAATGAATAAAAAGATAATACTAGGAATAATAATAGGTGGAATAATATTTGGAAGTGTAGGAGTGTATGCAGGAAGTAACTTCTATGCGAATGGAATATCAGTAAGTGCTCCAACAGGATCTAACTTAGGAAGTGATGCAACACTTCAAAACTCACTAGATGAATTATATAGTATAGCGGATAAATATGATGAATTAAAAAAAGAAATTAATTCATTAAAAAGCGATATGTTAGATGAGATGTATCCTGTTGGAAGTATATACTTTTCAACAAGTATAACAACAGCTAGTGATATATCTAAAAAATTTGGTGGGACATGGGAAGCATATGGAACAGGAAAGACATTAGTTGGAGTAGATACAAGTAATACCAATTTTAATACGGTAAGTAAGACAGGAGGAAGTAGTACAACGACACTTACAGCATCAAACCTTCCAAGTCATAATCATAGTATTCCATCATTGTCTGGAACAGCTGCTGCAACAGGATCTGGATATAGTATCGGATATACATCAGCAAGTCGTACAACTAGTACTAATGGTAATCATACACATAATGCTTGGACTGCTGGAATAAGTCCAGGGCTTAATAAATCTAATGTTTGGTATTTTAATTTTTATCTTAGAGACTTTTGGAATAATATTGTTGTGCATACAAATGCTTCTGATTCAAGGAGTTATGATAGTTATGGACTAGGTTATATTTCAACAGAAGCTAATGGTAATCATACACATACAGTACCAGATTATTATGCAAATAGTATAAGTGGTATTGCGAACCATTCACATAGTGTAACAACAAAAGCATCAACAACAGGCTCAACAGGATCTGGAACATCTTTTACGAATTTACCACCTTATATAACAGTTTATATGTATAAAAGAGTAAAATGATGTTGTAAAAATAAAAGATATTTGTTAAAATGAATATGTAAAACAAAATAATAATATTGACTGAGAGATAAAAAAATTTCAAAGTCGGGGGGGGGGTAAAAAACCCTCTTT
>CAKPGR010000025.1 GCA_934155005.1 uncultured Bacilli bacterium
AGTCCTTTTACAACAACGAACTTTACAAAAGAAAGAAATAGTTTGGTATATATAAGAGCATGTGATAAATTAGGAAACTGTTCACCAAGTAGTACATACATAAGAATAGATAAAACTAAACCTACATGTACAGTAAGTAAATCTAATCAAAATACACCAAGTGGAGTAACAGCAACGGTTACATGTAAAGATACAGGAGGAAGTGAAGTTGCTACATGTCCACAAAAAGATACAGGTTTAAAACAAGGTAAATCATATACAGTAAAAGATAAAGCAGGTAATAGTGGAACATGTAGTGTGAATGTTTCAAGTAAAACACAATATCATAAACGAAGTTGTAAAAAATACAATACGCGTGTTGATGCTAGTTGTGGAACATATTCTTGTAACCCATATAATTGCAATCCATATAATTGCAATCCATATAACTGCAACCCATATAGTTGCAATCCATATAATTGTGAGCCATATAGTTGTAGTCCATATCAATGTAATAAACGTTCGACTTTAGCAAGGGTACTTACAAGGACTTCTAGTAGAAAATATAGTAATCGTGTATTTTCTGGAGGTGGTAAATCTTGTAATTCGTCATGTAACACAATTGGTTATGATTATGGTAGTATGGATGGAAGATATTGTTATTGTTATCGAGATGAAAAATATTGTCCAAGTGGTTATACATTGAATTCAACAGGTACGTGGTGTTATAAATATGAATATGATACATGTTATAATACATGTTACAGGACTTGTTATAACACATGTTACAATACATGCTATAATACATGCTATAATACATGTTATAATACATGCGATAAATCTTGTCAAAAAGAAGAATTTGGATGTGAAGCTTGGGGAAATTGGTCAGATTGGTCTGATTCAAGTTCAAATTATTGTGCTAACTCAAATTCGTGCAGAGGAGAAACTAGAATAGTTTATTACTAAAAGACATTTTAAAAAATGTCTTTTTCTAGACTTTATTTTAAATTTATTATATAATTACACCAGGTGATTAATTATGGATAAACAAAAAGAACTAGCAAATTTAATATTTCCAGATATTGATAAGACAGTAGATGACTATAAAGAAATATATCCTGAAAGAAACATAGAAGGGTATGTAACTCGTTTCGCACCTTCACCAACAGGATTTATGCATTTAGGTGGTTTTTATCAAGCTATTATAGATTTTTTAATAGCTAAAAATACAAATGGTGTTTTCTATTTAAGAAATGAAGATACAGATCAAAAAAGAGAAGTAGAAAGCGCTGTTGAACTTATTATGACAACTTTAAATCATTATAATATTATGCCAGATGAGTATGAATATAATGGTAAAATTGTAGGAAATTATGGTCCATATGTTCAAAGTGAAAGAAAAGAAATATATCATGCCTTTATAAAATATTTAATTGAAATAGGTAGAGCTTATCCTTGTTTTTGTACTAATGAAGAAAAAGAAGAAGTTAGAAAAATACAAGAAAAAACAAAACAAAGAACAGGATATTATGGTAGATTTGCTAAATGTAGAAGACTTAATGTTGATGAAGCAATAAGAAGAGTAAAAAATAATGAACCATATGTTATAAGATTTAAATCAAATGGTTCACATGAAGAACATTTCTTCTTTGATGACTTAGTTAGGGGGAAATTATCTTTACCACAAAATGATCAAGATATAGTTATTATGAAGTCAGATAATAAACTTCCAACATATCATTTTGCTCATGTTGTTGATGATTATTTAATGCATACAACTCATGTAGTTAGAGGCGAGGAATGGTTACCTAGTGTTCCTATTCATGTTGAATTATTTGAAGCATTAGGGTTAAAAGCTCCTAAGTATGTTCATACACCTTTAATTGTAAAAAAAGAAGGAAATAGTGTTAGAAAATTATCAAAGAGAAAAGATCCTGAAGCCACTATGAGTTACTATGAGGAAAATGGTTATCCAATAGAAGCTGTTATTGAATCTTTGATGACAATTATCAATTCTAACTATGAAGAGTGGCATACTAAAAATCCAGATAAAACATATTTAGAATTTGAATTTAATCCTAAAAAAATGTCTGCATCAGGCGGAGCTTTATATGATATGGAAAAATTGAATAATATATCTAAAAATTTTATAAGTACACTAAAAGCAGAAGAAGTATATGATAGAGTTTTTAAATGGTCTTTAAAATATGATAATAAATTTAATCAATTACTTACAAAATATAAAGATTATTCAATAAGTTTATTTAATATTGAAAGAAATCAAAAAAAACCAAGAAAAGATTATATAAATTATTCAAATGTATTAAATCAAATATGGTATATGTATGATGAACTTTTTACTAATCTAAATTATGAATTTGCTAAAATAAATGACTTAGAAGAAATAAAAAATATTTTAAAATTATATATTGATAAATATTATAATGAAAGTGATTCACAAGAAGAATGGTTTAATAAAATGAAACTTTTATGTGATGAACTTGGATATGCTTCTAATATGAAAGATTATAAATTAAATCCAGATAATTACAAAGGAAATGTTGCTGATATTTCAACTGTTATTAGAGTTGCTTTAACTACTAAAACAATGACTCCGGATTTATATCAAATAATGAAATTATTAGGTAAAGATAGAATAGAATCACGAATTAATATAATACTAAATAAATAGAAAGATTAAAAAAATCTTTTTATTTTATGTAAAGTAAAAAAAGTTTAGTTGATTTAAATGTCAATATATAGTAAAATTACTTTTAGAAGGTGTGTAAATGATAAATATAAAAAGTGATTCAAGAAAAATAGTACCAGGTGATACGTATGTAGCTCTTAGAGGAATTAGTAGCGATGGTCATAGTTATATAGAAAAAGCAATTGAAAAAGGAGCAACAAAAATAGTTGCTGAGGAAGGAACTTATAGTGTTCCTACTTTAATTGTGCCTGATACAAGAGAATATTTGAATAATTATTTAGAAGAACATTATAATAAATATTTAGATGAAATGAATATAATTGCTGTTACAGGTACAAATGGTAAAACAACAACCGCTAAGTTAGCCCATGATTTTTTAAATATGATTGGTTCAAAAACGGCTTATATAGGAACAATTGGCTTTTATATTGGTGAAAAAGTTTGTGATTTGCCAAATACAACAGTTGATATATGTGATACATATGAACTTTTATTAGATGCTTATGATAGAGGATGTAATAATGTTGTTTTTGAAGTTAGTAGTCATGCTCTAGTTATGGGTAGAGTTAAGACTTTAAAATATGATTATGCTATATTTACTAATTTGACACAAGATCACTTAGATTATCATAAAACAATGGGAAATTATGCTTTAGCAAAACAAATAGCTTTTAAAAATATAAAAGAAAATGGTGTTGCTATTATAAATAATGATGATAAGTATAAAGAATATTTTTTACTTGATCAAAATAAAAATATAACTTATGGATTTAGTGATAGTGATTTTAAGATAACTAATTATAGTACATCAATTCATGGAACAAGTTTTACTTTTGAACATAATAAAGAAAAATGCAGAATTGATAGTAAATTAATTGGAAAATATAATATTTATAATTTAATATCAATAGTTGCTTTATTATCTACTATGGGACTTGATAACAAAGTTTTAAAAGAATATATTCCTAAGTTAAACTCTCCAGTTGGTAGAATGGATACAATTGAATATAAAAATAATCGTATTATTATTGATTATGCTCATACTCCTGATGCTATTGAAAAAATTATTTCCACAGTTAGAGAAGTAACTGATGGCAATATTTATGTTGTTTTTGGATGTACAGGTGATAGAGATAGATTAAAAAGACCTATCATGACTACATATGTAGCTCATAATAGTAAATATTTTATCATTACTAATGATGATCCTCATTATGAAGATCCTGCTCAAATTGTAGATGATATGATTAAAGATTTAGATTTAGATAATTATGAAGTTTGTTTAGATAGAGAAGAAGCTATCATTAAAGGAATAAAATTGTTAAAAGAAAATGATGTTTTATTTATTTTAGGAAAAGGACATGAAGAAAATATAATTGTAAGAGATAAAAAGATACCATTTAATGATAGAAAAGTTGTAGAAGAGTATTTGAAAAAAATACAATTAGGAGATGATTAGATGTTAGTTTTAGCAAAAGCTATGCTTTCTTTAATGATTGGTTTTATATTATCTATTCTATTTGGATTAGTTTTAATACCAATATTAAAAAGAAAAAAAGTAAAACAAAGTGTTAGTATTTTTCTTAAAGAAAAACATAAAGGAAAAGCTGGAACACCAACGATGGGTGGATTAATATTTATTATTCCAACATTAATTACTATATTACTTTTACTTTTATTTAAAAAAATAGAATTTACTAGTAATTTACTTCTTATTTTATATGTTTTTATAGCATATGGAATATTAGGCTTTATAGATGATTATTTAATTATTAAAAGGAGAAATAATATAGGACTTACAGAGATTCAAAAATTAGTTGGTCAATTAGTTATAGCATTAGGTTTCTTTTTCATTTTTATGAAAACAGGACATACAACAGTATTTACAATTCATACTTTAGGAATTGCTATAGATTTAAAATGGTTTTATGGAATTTTCTTATTATTTATATTAGTAGCTAGTACAAATGCAGTTAACTTAACCGATGGACTTGATGGATTAGCAGGTGGTCTTTCTTTAATTGCCTTTTTAGCTATGGGACTTATTTCTTGGAATTCAACTTGGATTTCAGGATATACAGAAATTGCTGTATTTTGTTTCATCTTAGTTGGAGCACTTATGGGATTTTTATTCTTTAATACTAATCCAGCTAAAGTATTTATGGGAGATACAGGTTCTCTATCATTAGGTGGTACATTAGCGGCTATTGCTTTAATTACAAATCATGAAATTACTTTTATAATAATTATGGGAGTATTTATTATTGAAACATTAGTATCAATTATTCAAGTTTTTTCAGTGATGTATTTAGGTAAAAAAATATTTTTGATGACTCCATTACATCATCATTTTGAAAAACTAGGATGGAATGAAAGAGATATAGTTAAATTATTTTGGGTTGTTGGAATTATACTTGCTATGTGTGGAGTTATATTTGCAGTGTGGGTTTAAAAAATTATGAAATTTATATAATACGTATAAAACGTAAATAAAAAAATTAAAATAAATAAAAATAAATGTAAAAATTTTAAAAGGAAGCAATTATTATTATTTGCTTTTTTTTGAATAAAAATGATATAATGAATAATAAAGTTGAAAGGATGATAATTATGTTAGGATTACCAGTATTTATTAAATATTTAATTGTATTTTTAGTATCAATGTTTCCTATTGTAGAATTAAGAGGTGCTATTCCAATAGCAGAAAGTTTAGGGTTAAATATATTTTTATATTATCCTATTGCTATTGTAGGAAATTTAATTCCTGTTCCTTTAATTTATCTATTTGCAAGAAAAGTATTAGAATGGGGAAAAGATAAAAAATTAACTAGAAAATTTTTTACATGGTGTTTAGAAAAAGGTGAACATGGTGGTGAAAAGTTAAAAAAGAGTGCTGGAGAGAAGGGAATCTTCCTTGCTTTAATGTTATTTGTTGGAATACCACTTCCTGGTACAGGAGCTTGGACTGGAACATTAGCTGCAAGTTTTTTAAAACTAGATTTTAAAACAAGTATATATGCTGTTTCATTAGGGGTTATTTTAGCTGGAATTATTATGTCTCTTGGAAGTAAAATTGTTGCTATTTTTGGCTGGCTAGGGATTTTATTTGTAGTTATTTTAATAATTATGATTGTTTTATTATCAATTATATTAAAAAATAATCATAAAAAAGGAAAGTAATTTTTAAATTAGTTGTATATTACTAAAATTTATGAATATGTTTTATTATCTATTTATAATCAAAACCACACTTTTATAGTGTGGTTGAACTTTTATTTGAATTAAAAATTATATTTTATTGTATTCTTGAAACTTTGAAAGTAACTGTTTTGATAGAAGATGGTTCTAAATTTTCTAAATTTATAGTTAAGGTGTGTGTATCATCATGATAAATATATTCATTCGATGTAGCAGCGATTCCATCAATTGTGACACTGCCATCTATAAATTTTATTAAATTATTGTCTAAAATATCAGTTATAACAGGTTTTTCATAAACTTTTTCTGTTTCATTTTGAATAACAATTGTATAGGTTAAATCTCCATCAGCCCATACTGGTTTATTGGCTTTTTTTGTTATTGTTAAACCATCAACCATTGTTACAACAGAAGCAGTAGAAGTAATTGCTGTTCGAATATTATTATAATTTCCAACAGCGCTAGTTGTATTTGTTAATTCAGTTTCCATAAACCCTCCTTATTTTTATTTTATGTTTTAAAATTAAAAATGCTTTTATAAACCTAAAATATTAAATTTTATTCTTCTATACTAAAATAGATTGTAGAAAAATATTCTTCATTTACTTCAAGAGCATCGTTTGTTAGATCTAATAATGGGCCTTTTTCTTTTGACCAATTTAGTTCTTCAAAACTCACAACCCCTTTATTATTATGACCGGTAAACACTATAATTGGATTTTTTGTTAGAGTTACAATTTCATCGTCAAATTTTTTGAATACTAAAGCATTTTCTAATATAAATCCATTTGTTGAAGTTAGCGGATTATTTATATAGGCATATAATTTCCAGTCTGAACTATTTAGTCTACTATCTACGATTTTTGTTTTTAATTCTTTGGTTTTTGGAAAAATTTGCTTATTATTAATTGGAATAAGCGAAAATGATATTGAATTGTTAACATCTAATAAAGTTAGTTCGCCTGTAAATGGAGTTGTGACTTTTCTTGTTCCATAAATAAAACTTCCAGATACATTGGTTGTTATTTCAACAGTAGTATTGTCTATTATTGGATTTGGTAAATTGTATTCAAAAAATCCATTATCATCAGCATTTACAATTTCTGAATTTCCATTGTATTTGATCAATATATCAGCAAAGCTATCTGTATGTCCACTGATTGTATTTTTTGTTGAATTAATTGGATGTATATTCATATAAGCATTTCCAATTGAAAATTGTTTTCTATTTTGGAATGTAAAATTATTGATGTTTGGCATATCCTGTAATTCTGTTGCGGTTATATTATGCTTCGTAATATTTGTTAGTGAAGAAGTTATTGTTCCTTCTATTTGAATAGATTCATTTTCTTTATACCAAGAATAATCAGGTAAATTATTGATATCACCAGCACTTGAAATATCAACAGAATTTTGCCACATATTAATTCTAGAACATTTTATATTAAATTTTAGAGGATTGTTTGTATATATGATATTGGCATTTTTTGTATATATGGTAAAGTTTTTAGGATCATCTAAATTAATTTTACAATTATCACCTTTAAAATGGATATTATAATTATCACTAGGTGTATTAAAATATGAATTTATAATTTGTAATTCAGAATCTTTTTTCATTGTAAGATCTCCAAAGATTGCCCACATAGGTATTCTTTGATGATTTTTTTCAATAAATATAAATGATGCTCTTTCATCAATTAAAACATTATTTGCTCCATGAATTGTCATAGAACTAAACCCGTTTCCTGTTGTTAAATGAACTTTTGAATCATGAAGAATTGTAAAATTTAGTTTATTTGTCCCTGACATAAATTCTCTTGTATCAGTTGAAATAATAACATCACTTTTACATAAAAAAATAACAGCAGGATTAGTAGAATCATTTCTAAAAGTAAATAGCGGAGGATTAAGAGAACTACTTTTTATATTTGTTTTTCCTCCTATTATAATACGTTCTGCTTCACATACTTCTTTGGATTCTACTTCATTAGTACTTTCAATAGTAATATTAGAGTCATTGATTTTAATAGTACCATATGGATTAAATGATAACTTTGTTCCATTAAATATAACATTGTCATAAATGATTACTATATCTTCATAACTATCAGTTTCTGGTATATAAATAACACCATATATATTAGTATTTATTATCTTGATATTTTTAACATAGATTTCTTTGGTTTGAGCAGTTGAAACGATAGTGTCAGTAGTTTCTTGACTAATCATACCTGTTAAAGTATGTAAAGTATTTTGATATGTTCCATTGATGGTTACTTTTTTTTTGTTAGAATTTATTTTAATACCACTTTTTAAAGTGATATCGTTTTCTAAATAAATATATTCATAATCATTATTATTTTCTAATACTTCTTTTAATTCATCACTAGTTGACACTGTAACCGTTTTATTATTTATTTTATTCATAAAATCACTTATCCTTTAATATAATATATGTTTATTTGTTTTTTTGAATAATGATATTTATAAACAAGGAATATTTTATTTATTGTAAATTAAAATGATGTTTATAGTAATATAGAAAAAATTTGTTATTTTTTGTATAATAAAATAGTACAAATCTTAGAGTAAGATTAACAAATAAAATTAGTGAGTGAAAAAGTAAAAAATGACTAAATGATGAGAGAAAAAGGCTAAAAATAGTATTGATTATTTAGTAGTATTTATGAATGATTTGATAAAAGTACTTTTGTTAATATAATTAAAAAATATTCTCTTTGTGATTTGTTAGAAAAATAGTAAATTTGGATGGTGAATTATAAAAATGAATGAATATATAAATTTAACATTAGAAAATATTGATAGTGAACATATTTGCTGTGCGATAGCAGATAAAAAACACTATATGGGTGTTGAGTGTAAAAAAGAGTGGATTAAAAGTAAATTAGAAAATGAACACGTTTTTAGAAAATTAAATGTTAGAGGAAAAGTATTTATTGAATATGAACCAATAGAAACTGCTTGGGTTCCTATCAAAGGAAAAAACTATGAATATATTTATTGTCTTTGGGTTGCAGGAAATTTTAAAGGACATGGTATTGGGAAAGAATTATTAGAGTATTGTATAAATGATTCAAAAGAAAAAGGTATGAGTGGCATTTGTACTTTAGTATCTAAGAAAAAGAAACCATTTATAGGTGAAAAAAAATTCTTTGAACATTATGGGTTTAAAGTAGTTGATACTATTAATGATTATGAATTATTAGCGTTACAACTTAATGATAAAGATACACCTGAATTTAATGAAAAGGCTAGAAAAATGAAAATAGATAATAAAGATTTTACTATTTATTATAGTAATGAGTGTCCTTATGTAGAATATTCAGTAAAAGAATTATCTGAATATGCCAAAGAAAATAATATTAAAATTAACTTTATTAAAATTGATACATTAGAAAAAGCTAAGAATGTACCATGTATATTTAATAATTGGGCTAATTTTTATAAGGGAAAATTTATTTCAAATACAATACTTAATGTAAAGGCCTTTGAAAAATTAATTAAATAATTTTTATTTTTAATCATATAAAACCTTTTGATTAACAAAAATAAATTATATAAAATTTATTTGGTATAGTTCTAATATTTTATATAAATAGTTTTTAAAATATATATTTTAATGTATACTATATATAGTAGGAGTGATAAAATGACCAGTGTTTATATTTTTGTATTTATTCTTGTGGTTTTAATTATAGTTTTTACAATATGGCTTTCAAGACTAATATTTAGACCTATTTTAAAAATGCATAAAGCAGGAAGTGGTGTGAGAACAAAATTTATAGTAGAAACTACTGATAATGGTTATGAATATTATAAAGATAAAATTGAAAAATGGCTAAATAATTATGGGTACAAGAGAAAAAATCTGATAATTCTTTAGATTGGAATTCTCGAATATGTCAAAATAAACCAGATGCTAAATGTTGGGATTTAAATTTTGATAATTAAAAGAAATCTTTATAAATAAGAATTTTTATCAAATTGCACTAGTAGATAATAAATTTGATAATACGAATTATAGAGAATGAAAGGTTAGATAAATATATGCAACAGGATAATATAATAAATAATAGAATTAAAACTAGTAATAAGATATACCCATTTTTAGCAGGGCTTAGTGATGATTTAATGTTTTGGGCTGCTATAAATACAATCTTTTTAACTATTGTAAAAGGTTTTAATGCTTCTCAAATAAGTATGCTAGCTGCGATAGCATCTTTTTCGTCTATTATTTTTCAAAAAATAATATTTAGAATTATTAAAAAAATAGGAAATTTAAAGTCATTTAGAGTGGGATTAATTATGTTTTTGTTAGCAGCAATTATAATTACATTTGAAAAAAACATATTTATTATTGCAATTGGTTTTATTATATATTATTTGGCGTATTATTTTACAAATATGGGAAATGTTATTTTAAAAAGAAATTTAAAAGCTATAAATTGTGAAAATGATTTTGCTAAAATACAAAGTAAAACATCTTTGGTTTATGCTATTACTACTATGGTTAATTCTTTTATTGTAGGTTTTTTGTTCAATATAAATAATTATTTACCTATGATTATATGTATATTAATATGTATTATTAATTTATATTTGTCTAGATATTTATATGAATATAAAGATGAAAAAATAGTGTTAGAAGATAATAATAATAGTAAAGTTAGTTGGTCTAAAATAATAATTTTAATTATTTTAGTATATGGATTACTTTATGCAACAGTTGAAAGTCTACAAGAAAATGGAAAAATATTTATACAATATCGTATGGAAAGTTTTATTTCAATTGATAAAACATCAATATATTTAACTATAATTATAGCTTTTTCTAGAGTTGCAAGAGTATTGTCAAATTTGTTATTTAATAAAGTTCATAGTGTATTAAAAAATAAATTGATTATTTTATTAAATATATTATTATTGTTTTCTATAGTATTTATGATTTTAGGATTTATAATTCCTTATAATGATATAAGCTTTATAATTATGGGAATTGGATTCTTTATTTTGCTATTTATTAGAGATCCAATTGCGATATTTACAAAAATAGAATTATTTAATAATTGTAAAATAAAGGATCAAGAAGCAGTTATTCACAAATATAATTTATGTAGAAAAATTGTTAGATGTTTTTTAGCTACATTTGCTAGTTTATTACTATTAAAAATTAATATGTTATATTTAATGGTAATTTTGTTTGTTTTATGTTTAATGTATTTATGTTTAACAATAAAATTATTTAGAAATTTATAAAATATTATTTAAAATATATGAAATTAGTAGGTAAAATATTATGAGGATGATTTTAATTAATTGTTATCTAATAAAGATAAACTTTAGTTTTAATTGTCTTTATTTTTTTTTTATAAAATAAAAACTTACGAACAATTAAGTCCGTAAGTTGATTTCTTATGGAGCGAATCACATACAAGTTACGAACTAAGTTCTCTTTCTAAAAATATTATATATATTGTTATTAAATTTCAATAGGAGTATGGAAATATTACCATAATTATTGTATAATTTATTGCATATGAAGTCTTAAATATATAAATGATAGGAGGAACTTAATGAGTAATGAATTAATAAATAGTGATAATGAAATAAATAATATTTTTGATAATATCAAAGATTTAGTTATAAATAGTAGAAACAAAGTTTATCAGACTGTAAATAC
>CAKPGR010000026.1 GCA_934155005.1 uncultured Bacilli bacterium
TACAGATTAGTCAGATTTTTTAGAGAAGCAGAAGAAATACTTACTAATGAATTTCATCAATATTCATTAGATGAGTGCTTTGAATTATTAAAACAACAAGGAATATATGATGGTGAGAATCCATTTTTACATAAAACTAATAGATACTATAAAAATTCTAGTGAATGTTGTTTAAATTGTTTAACAACTTGTGACAGAGATGATAGAACTATAGATAATTGGTGTGAAAAATATACTCCAAATAGAGAAGAATATTATACTCATTTATTAAAAACTAAAGGCGAAGACGAACATTGTTCAAATTGCGAATATTATTTATCACCTGAAGTTGTAGATACAATAATAGAAGAAAATTATGAATATAAGAGCATACCTTATGATGAAGCTGTAGAAAGAATTGGACACTGTGAACTATGTAAAACTATTGATATACCAAGAAAATTAGATTATTGGTGTCCATCTTATTTAAAAAAAGAGGAACAAGGAACGATTAAAAAATTAGTTCCAAATAAAAAATAATGAAAGGTATTGGTAAATACCTTTTTGGTGTATAATAAATAATCGATTAGGTGATATTATGAGTGAATTAAAAATATTATTAAATGATATAAATAACATATATAATTTATCGTACTATATAATATAAAAATTTAGATCAAAATGATAATATAGAATATGTATTTTATTCATATAATAACTCTGAATATAATTATGTTATTAAAATCAAAAATTCAAACACTGCTTTATTATTAGGAAATTCTAATTCAGAAGAAGAAGCAAAAAAGTGCTTTGATTTATTATCATTTAATTTAGAAAAATAGACAATATAGGGAAATCCTGATATTGTTTTTTTTTAACAATTCAAAATAATCATCATTATTTTTGCTATTTCTACCTAACATATTTTCATAATCTTCATAAGAAACTTTGTTATTTAAAAATAAATCATTTGTTATATTAGGTTTAACATAGGCAAACTTACATATCATATCGACTTTTTTTTATTTCTCGCTTATTATAAGTTTTTTTGTTTTAAAATTTAACATATTATCACTCAGTATTTTAAAATTTAAGTACAAAAAAACTAACTATTTTTAGTTAGTCTGTATTACTTAAACTCGAGCTTTTCGAGTTTTCTATCAATCTGGAGGGCCCGACCGGATTTGAACCAGCGATCAGGGAGTTGCAGTCCCGTGCCTTACCACTTGGCTACGAGCCCAAAAAATGTACAAATAAATTATATCAAAAAAAATGTTTTATTACAACATTTTTATATTAAAATATATTATTTTAAAAATAATTTAGAACAAAATTAAATATTATACCTTTTTATAATAACATTAATATCTGAAAATTTAATATTAGTTTGGCTATTTCCATCTATCGTTAATTTAACTTGTAGAACTGAATTTGAATATATATCATCAACTGTTGTTTCTGAGAAATCCATATCTGGTGTATTTCCTTTATCTAACACAAAATTTAAATCACTAATAATTTTATTAGTTGTAGTATTAAAAAGACAAAAACTTGCTCCAATATCATTACTAACTCCAGAAATTCTTCCACAAAGAGTTATTTCATAAACACCGGTTGAATTAATATTAATATCAGTGTCGTTTGGAATACTAAATATTTCATTATTTCCAGGTATAATTCTCATGGTATTAATTTTATCAATTCCAGCATTATTAGTATTTCCATAACTTGCAAAGGCGATGGCTTTATAAGATGCAGGTCCTGGATTGCCAGTTGGTCCAGTTGGACCAATATTACCTTGAATACCTTGTGGACCTATTGGCCCTGGATCACCTTGAATACCTTGTGGGCCTATTGGCCCTGGATTGCCTTGAATACCTTGTGGGCCTATTGGTCCTGGATCGCCTTGAATACCTTGTGGGCCTCTTTCTCCAATATCTCCTTTATCGCCTTTTGGAATAAAAAAACTTAATTTATGTTCAACTCCATCAAAATCATCAACGACAGTTGCATCATTACCACTGTCAATAGTTGTTGTTTTTTCAATATTAATTTTTTCCGAAATTCCAGGAGGTCCCTGAATACTTCCAATTTTATCCCAATTCTTTTTTTCGTCATTCCAAACATATAAAAAACCATTAACTAAATAACAATCTCCGATATTACCACTGGGATGATGAGAAATTAATTCATCAAAGTCATCATAATTACCAAGTATTTGTAAACTGTCACCTTTTGGTCCAGTTGGCCCTACAATTGGAAAAATTCCAGCTTCATATAATCTATTTTTTAATTTTTGATTTTTTATAATATGCTCAATTTTATCATTCATATAAAGATACCTCACTTTATATTATTGTATGAAAAATAAAATACAATGACTATATAATAAAACCAAAAAAAATAGTTTAATCTAAATATAAACTATCTTTAAATAGAGTAGTACATAATATTAAGGTAACAAAAATACTAACATTAGGCACTGTTAAAATATGACCTGAAAATAATGACAGTAAATAAATTAATAAAATAGAAATAAATTTATTTAAATTATTAAAATTATTTATATTTGCTTTTTTAAATATTTTATAAGTTATTACTAAAACGGGGGTAAAGAAAATAATAAATCCTATTAATCCATGTCTGTAAAAAATGTCATAATAATCAATTTCAATCATTTTAGTACTTACATTATCACTACTATAATTTTCGATATAACCAATTCCGAGTAACTTAGAATAAATACTACTATTATCATAATTAGATTTTGTATTGCTTAAAAAACTTAGCCTATCACTAAAAATAAAACGATCAATAACATCAATGTCAGTTATAATTTGGATAGGTTTTTCAACACCTAAATAATTAAGATGAATTTTAATGTTTTCATAAAAAGTCGTTTTTGGTATCAAAATAATAGATAAAATAATTAAAATAGCAGTTGTTATCAAAGATATAAATATTTTTTTTATATCGTTATTTAGAAACAATTTATAAATCAAATAAATTAAATTAAAGAAAAGAACAATGACTAAACTCATAAGAGGAACTTTTGTTCCTAACGTTAATATAGAATATAAAAATAACAAAATAAATAATAAATTAATTTTATTATTTTTAAAATAAATTAAGATAAAAGGAGTTAAAATACTTATAATAGAACTTACAGCATTCGCACTATTAAACCAACCAGAGCTTCCTTTTTTTCCTTCTAAGTAGCTACTAAACCCTATATTAAATAAGTTGGGTATAGATATAAAAATTAAGTATATAAATAATGTGTAATATAAATATTTAATATCAATCTTAACATCATAATATTTAAACAAATTATAAAATATTAAAAGTGATAGAGGAAAGTAAAAAAATAATAAACTATTTTTTAATTCATAAAATAAAATATCTGAACTTTTAGTAAAATAAATATTAAATCCAAACAAAATAAAATAAATAAAAAATAATAACAAATAAATATAATTCTTTTTATTTTTACAAATAAATAATAAATATATAGTTCCACATATTAAAAATAAAATTCTAACTATTTGATTAATATTTATTGGTAAGTTAAAATAGTGATTATTTAACCCTGATATTAAATCTAAAATAGGGTTTATTATTATAAAAAAAGTCAAAATCTTAGATATATTTTTATTTAAAAAATTATTCATTTAATCACCTCATTCTAAAAAAATTATAACACAAAAAGTGAAAATTGAAACTGATTAGTTGTCTTACATATAAAAAAAATGTATAATGGAATAGTATAGCAGGAGGGATTTAAATGAAAAAATCCAAAAGAAAAATAAAAAAAAGATCGATTTTAATATTAATAATGATGGTACTTTGTATATTTAGTAGTGCTTTCTTTGTTTATTCACTTTCTCTTTTAAGTGGTATTGAAACAATGATTAGAGTAACTTTATCATTTATTATATTATTTTTATGTGTATGTTTTACTTTAACTTTTTTTAAAGCTTTTAAAAAGAAAAGGAAAAGAAATATATTCTATTTTATTATAAGTTTTATATATTCAGTTATATTAATTTTGTTTGGGTATTATATATTGAAAACTTATAACGTAGTTGATAAATTCTCAAATGATACAACAACTTATTCAAGTAGTTTAGTTACATTGTCAACTAATAAAGTTGATAATATTAAAAATGTAAGTGGAAATATTGGAATTGTTAATGATAAAGATAACGTGATAGGATATCAAATACCAAAGGAAGTAATAAAGAACGAAAAATTAGATGTTTCAACAAAAAAATATGATAGTTATATTGATATAATAACAGCTTTATATAATAAAGAGATAGACTATGCTTTTTTACCTACTAATTATTCAATAATGTTTTCTAATTATGAAGCAGCTGATTTTAGTAATTTAGACTCGGACACTAAAATAGTATATACAAAAGAGAAAAAAGTAAAAGCAAAAACAACTAGTAGCTCAACAAAATTAAATAAACCATTTACGATACTTCTTATGGGAGTTGATTCTGAAAATGAAGAGATAGCTGGAAGTTCATTTAATGGAGATTCTCTTATGCTTATAACTTTTAATCCTAAAACATTAAATGCTACTATACTTAGTATTCCTCGTGATACTTATGTTCCAATTGCTTGTTTTGCTGGAAAGAAAAAAAATAAGATTACCCATGCTGCTTGGTATGGTGAAGATTGTATGATGCAAACAATTGAGGAGTTTACAGGTATAAATATTGATTATTATGTAAAAATTAACTTTAAAGGATTAGTTAAAATAGTTGATACATTAGGTGGTGTTGATGTAGATGTTCCATATAGTTTTTGTGAACAAAATAGTAATAGAGAATTTGGTAATGGAACTATTTATGTTGATAAAGGATATCAAACTTTAAATGGAGAACAAGCTCTTGCCTTTTCAAGAAATAGACATACTTGGCCTGCATATTGCGGTGCTAAATATTCAAATTATGTAAGCAATGATTTTATTAGAGGTCAAAATCAACAAACAGTTTTAAAATCTATTTTAAATAAGATAAAAGAAAAAGGTGATTTAAATACTATTTACAAATTACTTGATGTTGTAAGTAATAGTATGGAAACTAACTTAACAACTAGCGAAATATTATCTTTATATAATATTGGCAAAGATGTTATAGCTAAAAGTAGTAGTGGCCAAGGAATTGATGAAATAATAGGTATGCAAAGACTTTATTTAAGTGGTAAAGATGCTTATATTTATGATTCAGCTTCACGTGCTAATTTATATAATTATATCCTTTATAAAGAATCATTAAAAGACGTAGTAAATGCTATGAAAATAAATTTAGAATTAGAAGAACCTATTATGATAAAAGAATTTAGCTTTGATATTGATGAAGAATATACTGAAAATGTTGTTGGAAAAATGGATAGTGGAACAACAGAATCGTATGCTTCTAGTACTGAAAAAACTAAACAAACAAAAGTAGAGACAAAGTCAGAAACTAAAAACCAAATAAAAAAAGAAACAAAAACGGAAGAAAAAGAAGAAGTAAAAACTTGCACAGGTGTTAATGAAGAATTAGGTGCAGACAAAGTTAGTTGTGTTTGTAAATATGGTTATGAAAAAGTAAATGGAGTTTGTAAAGAAAAACAAAAAGTTACATGCTCAGAGAATGAAGAATTAGGTGCAGATGGTATAACTTGTATAAAGAAAAATACAGAAGATAATAATAAAGATGAAGAATTAAATAATAGTGAGGAATAGTTTTGACTTTAAAAAATATTTATTATAAAATAGTTTTAGGTGATAGTATGAAAAATAAAGGTTTTACTTTAATTGAAATGATTGCAGTTGTTATGATAATCGCACTTATTTCACTAGTAGCTTTACCAACAATAGTTAATCAATTAGGAGAAAGAAAAAATGATGTTAGTTCTGTTACAAATGATCTTATTTTCCAAGCAACAGAATTATATATGAGTAATAAGGTAAATACATATCCTAAGACAATTGGTAAAACTTATTGCGTTAGATTAGAAGAATTGGTTAATAATGGCAGTTTATCAAAACCTATTACTGATTATGAAACAGGTGAAGAAATTTCTCTTGCTAAATGGGCTTGTGTTAAAGTTAATTCATATAAAGAATATGATTATTATAAATATGAAAATTCTCATGGTGTAATTATTTCAGATGCAAATATTTCATCATAAATAAATATGTAAATTAAATAATAATATTGACTGAGAGATAAAAAAATTTCAAAGTCGGGGGGGGGTAAAAAACCCTCTTTTTTTGTGTAAAGGAGTAGATAAAAATGAATAAGAAGATAATATTAGGAATAATAATATGTGGAATAATATTTGGAAGTGTAGGAGTATATGCAGGAAGTAATTTTTATGCAAATGGAATATCAGTGAGTGTTCCAACTGGATCTAGTTTAGGAAGTGATGCAACCCTTCAAAATTCACTAGATGAATTATATAATATAGCTGATAAATATGATGAATTAAAAAAAGAAATTAGTTCATTGAAAAGTGATGTTATAAATGAAATGTATCCTGTTGGAAGTATTTATTTTTCAACAGATATAACAAGTCCAAGTGATGTGGCCAAAAAATTAGGAGGAACATGGATTTCGTATGGAGCTTCTGATACATATTTAAGACTAGGTGGTAATGGAAGTGGAGGATCTAATAGTGTAAAACTTAGTGCCAATCAAATACCAACTCATACAACAGGAAATCAAAGTGCTAACCATAGTCATACCTTTAGTGGCACAACTAGTGGTGCTTCAGTTGGTGTTGTTATGAAATACTATGCTGGTGATAGAGCTTATGGAATTGCAACAACATGGCCAGGAGCTAATAATGGAAATTATGGAGCAGTTGATCATACACATACTTTCTCTGGAACAACAAAAGCAAATAACACAAATCATACGCATACATATACGAATAATAATCAACAAAATGTAAGTATAAATCCAAAATATGTTCAAGTATATGCTTTTAAACGTACAGCTTAAAAATAAGTTAAAATACTTATTTTTTTTTGCAATTTGAATAAAATTATATAGGTGATTTAATGGGAAGATTAGATGAACTTAGAAATTATATAATAGAATCTAATTTTAAGATGACTTTAATAGATAATAATATAGACATTTTAAATTACAATTCCATAGAACATTTTGATTCTAGTAAAGTTATAGTAAAATATGAAAAAGGAACTATTGTAATTAGTGGTAAAAACTTAGTTGTAAGCAAACTTTTAGATGATGAAATTTTAATTAATGGGTTAATTAACAATATAGAACTAAGGTGATAGTTTGGAAAATAAATTTCTTGATAAATATAAAAATACGATTACTTTAAGAATTAAAGGAAAAAATATAGAAAGATTTATTAAAAGGTTAAATTCTTTTAATATTGATTTATTAGAAATTAAATATTTAAAATATAATGAAACAAAGATTAAAATATATAAATATGATTTAGAAAAATTAATGGAAATAAAAACAATATACGAAATAGAGATAATCGATTATAATGGAATAGATAAAATAAAAAGTAATATAAAGATAAATCGATACTTAATAATATCTTGTATTATTTCTTTAATTGTTTTAATTCTTTTATGTAATACTATATTTGATGTAAAAGTTATTCACAATAATGAAGAAATAAGAAATATCATTTTAAAAGAATTAAATAATGAGGGTATATCAAAATATAAATTTAAAAAAAATTACAAAGATATTCAAAAAATAAAAATGAACATTTTAAATAAGTATAAAGATAAAATAGAGTGGTTAGAAATAATAGAAAGTGGAACTAAATATATTGTCAGAGTTGAAGAGAGAATAATGACTCGTGATGAAGAAATATTAGAAAATCAAAATATAATTGCCAAAAAAGATGCCATAATATTATATATAGATGCTAAAAGTGGAGAAATCGTAAAGAATAAAAATGATTATGTAAAAAAAGGTGAAGTGATAATAAGTGGTGATATTAAACTAAATGAAGAAAGTAAAAAGCAAAAAACAGCTTTAGGAAATATATATGGTGAAGTGTGGTATAAAGTAACAGTTGAATATCCGCTTAATTATAAAGAAGAATACTTGACTGGAAAAAAGAAAAAAGTTTTAGCTTTGAAAATATTTAATAAATATTATGATTTAACGTTTCATAAATTTAAAAACAAAAAAACAAAAGCAAAAACGCTTTTAAAAAATAATGTTATACCTATAAGTTTAGAATATCAAGAACAACAAGAATTAAAAGTGATTGATGAAAAATTAAATTATGAAGAAGCAATAAATAAAGCTATTTTGTTAGCCAAAAAGAAAATAAATAAAAAATTAAAAGAAAAAGAACATATTATTGACACAAAAAAATTGAAAGTTGAGCAAAATAATAGTAAAATAGTATTAGAATTATTTTTATCAGTTTGTGAGGATATAACTGACACAGAAAAAATAGTAATCGAAGAAAAGATAGAATAGGTGAAATTAATGTTTGATATAACAGTTAAGAATATACTTGCTAATATATGGCCGATGATACTTATAATTACAGTTATTTTGTCATCCTTAAGAATTGCTTATATTTTAAAATATCATGAAAAATTTAAAATATATGAAGAAGTTTTGAAATTAGGTTTTGTTATATATGTAATAAGTTTGTTCTATGTTGTAACCTTTCAAGATGTTAGTTGGTCAACTTCTAATTTTGTTCCATTTAAAGAAATATTTAGATATCAAATATTTTCAACAAGTTTCTTCAAAAATGTTATTGGCAATTTAATTATGTTTATGCCTTATGGCTTCTTTGTCTCTTATTTTTTAAATTTAGATAAAAAAAGAGAAGTATTTTTTATGAGTTTAATTGTTTCTGTTACCATTGAAGTAACACAATTAGTAATTGGAAGAGTTTTTGATGTAGATGATATTTTACTTAATGTTTGTGGTGGATTACTTGGATATTTTGTTTATCGTTTTTTGAATAATATAAAAGAAAAATTACCTAATGTTTTAAAAAATCAAATTTTTTATAATATTATTGTTACAATAATTGTTATTATAATAGTTATGTATATATTTAGAGTTTTGGAGGTAGGTTTTTAATGTTTGAAATTTTTAATGAAACAAATGAAAAAATAGAAGAAATAGATGACATCAAAAAAGTTTTAGATAAAGCAATTGAAATGGAAAATGTAGGGGTAGTTGAATTTAATGTTATTATAGTTGATAATGATTATATTCATAGATTAAATAAGGAATATAGAAAAATAGATAGACCAACTGATGTTATAACATTTGCATTAGAAGATAATCAAGATATAAAATATGATAATTATAGACTATTAGGTGATATTTATATATCTGTTGATAAAGCTCATAGTCAAGCAGAAGAATATGGCCATAGTTTTAAAAGAGAAATTTGCTTTTTAGCAGTCCATGGCTTTTTACATCTTTTAGGTTATGATCACATGGAAAAGAATGAAGAAAAAATAATGTTTGAGCATCAAGATATGATTTTAAATGAAGCAAATATTACGAAATAAAGATAGCGGAACACAACTAGTCAGATATAAAAAAAGTTTTCTTCATTCTTTAGATGGTTTTAAATATGCCTTATTTAATGAACATAATATGATTATTATTATTCCTTGTGCAGTATTAGTCGTAATAGCTGGTTTTGCTTTTAAGATATCTTCTATTGAATGGTTATTTGTTATTTTAGTTATTGGATTAGTTATAGGGACAGAAATGATTAATACGGCAATAGAAGCAGTTGTTGATTTAAAGACATTAGAATATCATCCACTTGCTAAAATAGCAAAAGATACAGCTAGTAGTGCAACATTAGTATTTTGCATAATATCTTTCTTAGGAGCTTTAATTATATTTGTTCCGAAATTAATGTTTTTACTAAGATAACTTGCAAATAAAAAATAGTTTTGTTAAAATAAGTATGTAAAACAAAATAATAATATTGACTGAGAGATAAAAAAATTTCAAAGTCGGGGGGGGGT
>CAKPGR010000027.1 GCA_934155005.1 uncultured Bacilli bacterium
AAGAAGATAATACTAGGAATAATAATAAGTGGAATAATATTTGGAAGTGTAGGAGTATATGCTGGAAGTAATTTTTATGCAAATGGAATATCAGTGAATGTCCCAACAGGATCTAACTTAGGAAGTGATGCAACACTTCAAGGAACTTTAGATGAATTATATAGTATAGCTGATAAATATGATGAATTAAATAAGAAAATAAATGCGTTAGAAAACAATTCTTTATCACTTGATAAAATATATCCTGTAGGAAGTATTTATATATCAACAAATATAACAACAGCAAGTGATATATCTAAAAAATTTGGTGGAACATGGGAAGCATATGGAACAGGAAAAACATTAGTTGGAGTAGATACAAGTAATACCAATTTTAATGCAGTAAGTAAGACAGGCGGAAGTAGTACAACGACACTTACAACGTCAAACCTTCCAAGTCATAATCATAGTATCCCAGCATTGTCTGGAACAGCTGCTGCAACAGGATCTGGATATAGTATAGGATATACATCATCAAGTCGTACAACTAGTACTAATGGTAATCATAGTCATTTATATTCTGCCGCAATTGATTCGGCTGGAGGAATAAATGTATCCAATACATTTACATTTAGAAATGGTACTACGAGTTTTTTAGGATCATTAGGTTCTTCATCTAATGGTAATCATACACATACAGTACCAGATTATTATGCAAATAGTATAAGTGGTATTGCGAATCATTCACATAGTGTAACAACAAAAGCATCAACAACAGGCTCAACAGGATCTGGAACATCTTTTACGAATTTACCACCTTATATAACAGTTTATATGTATAAAAGAGTAAAATGATGTTGTAAAAATAAAAGATATTTGTTAAAATGATTATGTAAAACAAAATAGTAATATTGACTGAGAGATAAAAAAATTTCAAAGTCGGGGGGGGGTATAAAACCCTCTCTTTTTTTGTATAGAAAGGATTAAGTTACATGAAAAAAATAATAAATATAATAAAGAAAAATATCTTTGGAGTAATAATTGGAGGAATAATATTTGGTGTCATTGGTGTTTTTGCAGCAACTAAATTTTATGCAAGTGATGTATCAGTAAATGCTCCAACAGGATCTAGTCTAGGAAGTAATGCAACTTTACAAGATTCATTAGATGAATTATATAGTCTAGCTGATAGTAGTAATGAAATAAGTTCTTTAAAGATAGAAGTTAGTTCTTTAAGAGAAGAATTATCAAATTTAAAAACTACAGTAAATGAAAAGGGAAAGAATATATATTGGTATTTTAATGCAAAAACACAAGTTAAATCACATACCGATCAAACAATATGCTCTGTTGATTTAACGCCAGGTAGTTATCTTATTTATTTTAATCAAGCTTTTTCTGCAAATTCAATTGGTCAAAGAGTGGTAAGGTTATTGACTACAATTGATGACTGGGGAACGGCTGATGTGAGGGTGGCAAATCAAAATAATGGAATAACAGAAATGAATATTACAACGCCTTTAATATTGGATAAAAATAGAACATTATATTTTATAGCAAGTCAAGATAGTGGTTCAACTTTAACAGGCTCAACTATATGCCAAGTTGTTAAATTAGGTTAAAGAATTATCATTTTTTTGATATACATGAATTAAAAAAGATATAAAACTAATAGAAATATCTTTTTTTTCGTGTTATTATATATGTGGTGTTTTATATGAAAAAAGTAGAATTATTAAGTCCAGCAGGGAATATGGAATGTTTAAAAGCAGCTATAAATGCTGGCTGTGATGCAGTATATTTAGGTGGATATAATTTTGGAGCTAGAAATTATGCTACCAATTTTTCTAATGAAGAAATAGAAGAAGCTATAAAATATGCTCATATATATGGTGTTAAAGTGTATATTACAGTTAACACAATGATTTATGAAAATGAAGTAGAAGAATTTATAAAATATATTGATTTTTTGCATAAAATAAATGTTGATGCTATTATAATTCAAGATTTAGGAATGATGGATTATATAAGAAAAACCTATCCTAATTTAGAAATTCATGCTTCAACACAAATGAATATTCATAACTTTGAAGGTGCTTTATTACTAGAAAAATTAGGAGTTAAAAGAGTTGTTTTAGCAAGAGAAACAGATCCTAAAATAATCAAAAAAATAAAAGAAGAATTAAATATAGAAGTAGAAACTTTTGTTCATGGAGCTTTATGCTTTAGTTACTCTGGTCAATGTTTAATGAGTAGTTTAATAGGTGGTAGAAGTGGTAATAGAGGTACTTGTTCACAGTGCTGTAGAATGAAGTACGATTTATTTAGCCAAAATATAAAATTAAATCAAGATAAATATCTACTTAGTATGAAAGATTTAAATACTATTATGAATATAAAAAAATTGATTGATTTAGGTATAGATAGTTTTAAAATAGAAGGAAGAATGAAAAGACCTGAATATGTTTATTTAATAACTAAATTATATAGAAAAGCTATAGATGGGTATGAAATAACTAAAAATGATATAATAGAAATGGAAAAAATATTTAATAGAAAATTTACAAGTGGTTTTATTTTAAATGAAAAAAATAATATGATAAATGAAAAAAGACCAAATCATATGGGAATTAAAATTGGTAAAATACTAGAGCAAAAAAATAAGACCAAAATAAAATTAAGTAATTTAGTTAGACAAGGTGATGGAATTAGAATTATTAGTAAAAAAGATACAGGCCTTATATTAAATAAAATTTATAAAGATGGATGTTTTGTTAAAGAAGCAAATGGTATTATAGAAATAGATTTAAAAGATAAAGTATATAAAGATGATATAGTAGTAAAAACAACGGATATTCATCAAATAGAAAACTTAAATGAAGAAATGAAAACTAACAAAAAAATTAAAATAGATGTATTTGTTAAAGTAAAAAAAGATGAATTAATAGAACTTACTTTAAAAGATGATAAAAATAAAGTTACAGTTTATAGTTTAAAAAAAGTTGAACAGGCTAAAACGTCTATAACTAGTCGAGACAGAATAATTAGTCAAATAACAAAATTTGGAAATACGCCATTTATTGTTAATAAAGTAAATGCTTTTATTGATCCTTTGGTATTTGTTAACATAAAAGAATTAAATGAATTAAGAAGAAAAGCAGTAATAGAATTAGAAAATAAAAGATTATATCAAATACCATATTTAAAAAAAGAATATAATATAGATCTTCCTGATTTTAAGTGTGAACATAAATACTCTATTTTATTAAAAAATAAAGATGATTATAAATTAATAAAGAATTTAAACTTTGAAGATTTATATTTGAATAATGTTTTATATAATGAAATAGATGATTCAAGAAAAGTTTTATGTTTACCAAGAATAAATGATTACTTAGAAGAAAAAGAAAATTTACTTCTTGTAAATGATTTAGGAAGTATTTATAAATATAAAAATGTCATTACTAATTTCAATTTTAATGTTACAAACTCGTATACAGTTGCTTTTTTACATTCATTAGGCGCTAAAAAAGTTACTCTTTCATATGAATTAAATAAAGAACAAATAGAAAATATTATAAAAAATTATAAGTGTCGTTATAAGAAACATCCTAATTTAGAGCTTATAATTAACTCTTATCCAGAAACTATGATATCAAAAGTAGATATACTTGGTAAATATAATATAAATAGTGGTTATTTAAAAGATATTTTTAATAATAAATTTAAGGTTTTAAGACAAGATAATCTCACAACTATATTTCACTATGATAAAATCACTTTAAATGATAATTATTTTGATCTAGGTATTAATTCTCTTAGAATTAATATAGAAGATAAAGAAGATATAAAAATACTAAAAAAATAGTATTTTTTTTCTTAAAAATAAAAAAATAATAATGGTGATAAAATGATTTTACTTTATATCGAAAATAAAAGCTTATTAACTAAACTTATAACATATTTTGATAATGAAAATATAGAATATACAACTAATATTAAAGATGATTATAAAGTCGCTGTAATTGCTGAAATTAATTCTAAGACTTTAAAATTATTTAAAACAAAAAAAGTTATTTTTATAACTTATTTAGAAGAAAAAAATATATATGATAAATTTTTAAATAATTTAAAATATCAGGAACGTTTAATAAAAATTTTAAATAATTGTTATAAAGTTGTTGTAAGTATTGATTATTTTAAGAATTTATTATCTAAGTACATAAAAACAAGAATATATATTTTGTATCAAGATAATCCCATTATAAATTATAAAAAAAAGTTTATTTTTAGAAAGAAAAAATGTATTTGCGTTAATGATTTTGATTATGAAAATTTAGATTTTATGTTAGAATTATCTGATAATTTTGATTTTAAATTTTATTATATAGGATATAAAAGAATGAACAAAAAAGAGTATAGTTTTTATTCTAAGTTATTAGATAATGTTATAAAAATAAAGTATTATGATTACTTCATCTATCAAAAAATATTAGATGATTGTTTTTTAGTTATTGATTTAAATTCATATAATGATATTAATTATATAAAAATTCCTATTTTAATGAAAAAGAAAATGTTAATTAAAGATAGTGAATATTATCAAAAATATTTAATTTCTAGTAAACATGTTTATTATTTTAATGATATAAAATCCCTGAATAAAAAAATTAAAAAAATAACTGAAAATAGATTATTAGATTTAACTCTTGATGCATACTCTAAAATAGAAGATGATGACAAAAAAATATCAACAAAATGTAAAGTAATATTTAAATAATACTATATTTTTTTTGCTAAATCATTTATAATATATTAGAGGTGGATTTATGAAAGAACAAATTATTCAAATACTTGAAAATCAAGATAAAGCCTTAACTGTTCATGAATTAAATGATATATTAGGACTTACTAGCACAGAAGAATTTAAAGAGTTATTAAAAACATTAAATGAACTTGAAAGTGAATATATAATTTATCATACTAATAAAGATAAATTTATGCTATTTAAAAATAGTCATTTAAAAATAGGAACACTTCTATCGACAAAAAGAGATTTTGCTTTTGTTGATATTGATGGTGATGAGGATGTATTTGTTCATGCTAGTAATTTAAATGGAGCTTTACATAAAGATAAAGTTATAGTTGAAATAACTTCTAAGGCGGGTTTAAAACTAGAAGGCAGAATTGTTAAAGTTGTTGATAGATCTCTTGATGAAGTTGTAGGAGAAGTTTATTATAAAAACGGTTATCCATATTTAAAACTAGATGATGAAAAATTTAAAATTGATGTATGGTTAGATAAAAATGATATGAAAAACGCTATGGAAGGTCATAAAGTTTTAGCAAAAATACATGGTAAAATTAAAGATAATTTATATAAAGGTGAAATTATAAAGGTTATTGGTCATAAAAATGATCCAGGTGTTGATATTTTATCAATTGTTTATAAACATGGTATTAATGATACTTTTAGTGATGAAGTTTTAAAAGAATTAGATAGTATTCCTAGTGAAGTAAGTGAAGAAGAAAAAAAAGGACGTAAAGATTTAACAGATCATATGATTTTTACTATTGATGGTGATGATACTAAGGATATAGATGACGCTGTTGAAATAGAAAAATTAGATAACGGCAACTACAAATTAGGTGTCCATATTGCGGATGTAAGTCATTATGTTAAAGAAGATTCTGCGCTTTATAATGAAGCTTACGAAAGAGGAACTAGTGTTTATTTGGCAGATCGCGTTATACCTATGTTGCCACATAAATTATCAAATGGAATTTGTTCATTAAATCCAAATACTATTCGTCTAGCAATATCTTGTGTAATGGAAATTGATAATAATGGTAATATTAAAAAATATGATATTTTTCCAAGTATTATTAAATCAAGAATTCAAATGACATATAAAAAAGTAAATAAAGTATTAGAAGAAAATATTGTTCCAGAAGGATATGAAGAATATGCTGATAGCCTTAGACTAATGGAAGAGTTATCTAAAAAATTAAGAGCTAATAAAGTAGCACGTGGATATATTGATTTTGATATTGATGAAGCTAAAATTATTGTTGATGATGAAGGACATGCAATTGATGTAAAATTAAGAGAACGTGGTACTGGTGAAAAGGTAATAGAAGACTTTATGATTGCTGCAAATGAATCAGTAGCGTCATATATTTATTATATGGAATATCCTTTTATTTATCGTGTTCATGGTAAACCAAGTGAAGAAAAAATTAAAAATTTTATTTCTTATGTTGGTGCTTGTGGTTATACTTTAACTGGTAATGTAAAAGATATATATCCAAGTACTATGCAAAATATTTTAAGTCAATTAAAAGATAAAGAAGAATATCCAATTTTTTCTAGTTTATTACTTAGAAGTATGCAAAAGGCTGTTTATGATACAACTAATATTGGTCACTTTGGATTAGGAAGTAAGTGCTATACTCATTTTACATCGCCAATTAGAAGATTTCCTGATACAACAGTTCATCGTTTACTTCATAAGTATATTTTTGAAGGTAAAAATAGCTTAGATGTTTTAAAAGTAGAAGAAGCAAAACTTCCTTTAATTGCATTACATTCATCAGAAATGGAAAGAGCTTCTGTTGAATGTGAAAGAGAAGTTGATGATATGAAAATGGCTGAATATATGGAAAAACATATTGGTGAAGAATATACTGGTATGATTAGTGGAATAACTAAATTTGGAATGTTTATTCAACTTCCTAATTTGATTGAAGGCTTGATCAAAATAGATACATTAGCTGATGATCATTATGAATATGATGAGGCAACAATCAGACTTGTTGGAACAAAAAATAAAAGAGGATACCGTTTAGGTGATAAACTAGATGTTGTTGTTGTAGCAGCAAATAAAGAGGCACATACAATTGATTTTGAAATTAAGAAAGATAAGGTGGTATCATAATAGAGATTAAAAATCGCAAGGCTAATTTTGATTATGAAATTATAGAAACATATGAAGCAGGAATTGTTTTAACTGGAACGGAAATTAAATCAATTAGGAAAGGTAGAGCTAATTTGAAAGATAGTTACGCGATTATTAGAAACAATGAAATATATCTTCTTAATATGCATATTAGCCATTATAAAGAAGGCAATATCTTTAATCATGATGAGACGCGAACTAGAAAATTATTACTTCATAAAAAAGAAATTTTGAAGATTAAAAGTAGCTTAGAAATAAAAGGATTAACTTTAGTGCCTCTTAAATTATATTTTAAAGATAATTATGCTAAAATACTTCTTGGTGTAGCAAGAGGAAAAAAAGTTTATGATAAAAGAGAGACTATAAAAAAAAGAGATAACGAAAGAGAAATGAAAAGGGAACTTAAAAAATATTAGGGTGATTTTATATGGAAATTATTTTTAAGGATGCAAGTTGTAAGTTGTTAAAAAATACAGAAATTGACTTTAATAAGGATTCCTATGTTGTATCTACAAATGATAATATTATTGGACATTTTAATTTAAAAAGAAAGTTATTTGACGGAAAAAATGTAACTTTTTTGGAATATGAATTATTAAAAAAATATAGAGGAAAAGGATTAGGTAAACTTTTCCTTAGAATAATAGAAATTCATCTTCAAGAAGATTATGGATTAGAAGAGGCTTATCTTTTAGTCAAAAATGATAATGAATTAGCTAAAATAGTAGCAAGTAATTTTGGTTATAGTATTGACTTTAATTACACAAGTGATGAAAATTATACTCTTTTTTATAAAAAGTTGTCCAAAGCAAAAAAGAAAATATTGTATTAAGATTGCAATATTTTTTCTTTATGTTATAATTTAAGTACGGGGCTGTTATTGGTTTCGACAGATATATTGAACTATAAATTGCAGGTCGTAGGTATACGTAAAATACACAAAAAAATAAATGCAAAAAATGTTAAAAATGTATTAGCATCAGTATTCAAAAGCAATGCTGTTGCCTTTGCCTAATTAATTTAGAGTAATACAACTTTCTTTGTTTTCTTTCCTGTGGAAAATATTGAAGGTTCGATTTTAACAGGATATATTATTACTATTCTTCGTGGTAATAATGAATATTAGAAGATTACTAAATGAAATGATTGTTAGTTATCATTCTTTTAGGAAATTTATTAACTGACTAAACTTGTAGATATTTATAGGAATTTATATTTGGACAGGAGTTCAAATCTCCTCAGCTCCACCAGATTGATAGGAAACTCGAACTTTTCGAGTAGTAATAAATATTAACTAGAAGTACCGTCTAGTTTTTTTG
>CAKPGR010000028.1 GCA_934155005.1 uncultured Bacilli bacterium
TTAGGATCTAATATTTTAGAAACTTGTTTAAAATATGTTTCACCATTTCTTCTTGTTTCTTCAAATGATAATGATGGCCTAGTTTTTGATTTTCCAGATGGATCTCCAATCATTGCTGTAA
The DNA here is from genome assembly GCA_934155005.1 of uncultured Bacilli bacterium. Classification (GTDB taxonomy): domain Bacteria; phylum Bacillota_I; class Bacilli_A; order RF39; family UBA660; genus CAJOJO01. Next base: position 122 of record CAKPGR010000028.1, read on the forward strand.
AATCACCTATAACAAAAACTATTTCATGACCTAATTCTTGTAATACTTTCAATGCACGTAATGGTACTGTATGACCCAAATGCAAATCAGGTCTTGATGGATCAGCGCCAAATTTTACTATCAATTTTTTTCCACTATTTAATTTCTTTAATAATGTTTCTTTATTATGAATATCAATTGTTCTTCTCAGTATTAATTCAATTTTCTCATTTTTTGTCATTTTATCACTCCCTAACAAAAAACCACGATAAATAATCATCATAAGGACGATTTTTATCGCGGTACCACCTTAATTTATGAATAGAAATTCATACACTCAATAAGCTATAAAATAGCAACCTTTAAACTCATAATGTGTATTTCAACTATATCATTTTGTCTATTTTCACCAAACATAAACTCTCTAAATTTAAAATGATATACTTTACTATTCATTAATCAACACTTAATAATACATTTATTATACCATAAAATTTATTAAAAGAAATATTTTTTATTACTAATTTTAATTAACAAATTATAAACATATTCATCTTTTTTTAAATATCTATAATACTGAGGTACTACAAAGTTTTTATCATATTTTTTAATATCTAAAATTGATATAGGTTTATCAAACTTTTTATATTCTTTAATATGTAAAGCATAACATAAAGTTCTATCATTAAAATAATTTTTTAAAGTGTCAATATCTTCTGGCTTAGTATTATTTATTATATAATTAAAATCACCCGATACAATATAATCAAAAATGACATATCCTATTATACTCTTATCAACCTCAGAACTATATATAAAACAAATTTTATTTAAGTTTTTATTTCCAATACTCTTTTTTCTATATTCAAAAGTTTTTGTTCCTTCAAATATTTTATTAGCATGTTTTGTTTTAATAGACATAATCATAATCACACCACCAATATTATAAATTATAAGTTTAATCTAATTAAATTATATATATTTTTTCTATTTTTTTATATTAATTTAAATAAAATTATCTTGCTTTAAAATTTTCATTTATTGTACACTATATATAGTATAACATAAAAAATACCAAATCTTATTAATTTAATCTAGTTATTTGTTAGTTCCATTTTTAATAGTGACTCAATTGTTTACACGGCATTAGAATAAATCCACCTTATTTTTCGATGATATATATGGTATCTATTACCTAAATAATAACATAATAATTTTTTTTTTATATTAAATTCAAACAAAAAAGGTATATTCCTATACCATCATTATTTTAAATTATTTGGAACTAATTTTTTTACTGGACCTTGTTCTTCTTTTGTGGCTTCTAGAATACCAGAGTCTAATACTCTTTGGTACGATTCTAATTGTTTTATAATATATTCTTCATTAAATTCAGCTTCAACTTGAGGGCATTTTTCTATTTTTAATTCTCCACTTTTTAATTTTTCAATAAATTGATTCATAAATGTAGTGGAACCAACAATACCACCATGATAAATACGCTTTTTACAAATATGGCCATCTTTTAATTGTAATCCTAAGCAATTTAATGCATTTTCCTCTTGTGTTGCCACTAAAACTTGTGTGGACAAACATCCGATATATTTAGATTTTGCTCTTTCTTTATCGAAATTAGGATATAAAACATAATATACCTCACCATTTTTACCTGTACTAGTGTAATATATACTTGAATCATTATCGTGCCATGCTGTTATAGACAAATCAAATGCATCAGTATTTTCTAAATTTTTTTCGATAGTATTGTAAAAAGCATCTAAATCATCTTTTAACACCATTTTTTCACCTGCAAATAAATATGAATATAATAATCCTAAACAATATGCATCTTCAGTAAATATCTTTGCCATAATAAAACCTCCTATTTTTTATTATACACGAAAAAAAAGTATATTTCTATCCCTCAATTTCAACTCATAAAAAAGCCTAACATATGCTAGACAATGAATAACTTAAGGCTTCTAAAATTTTCTAAATACCACCCAAGTAATAAAATTCTTTCTTGTCTATATAATACTTGGAAAATTCTAAAAGAAATTCTTTCTCCTTATGACTATTATTAAGTTTAGTTTTTGAATACATTAATCACATTTTTTCATCTCCTTCACCTTGTCACACTAAACAAAAAAAAGACCAAGATTTTCAAATCTCAGTCTAATTTATATGTATATATCTACATTCATAGGTTCTCTCTTTATACTTTTAGTATTTTATCAGAATACCTTTTTCAAACATCATTTATAATGATTATATGTGCTCTAAAAACAAGACAACTTTATGAACTAATTGTTTTCTTTTTCCTTTATAACAGCTTGTGCTGCTGCAAGTCTTGCTATTGGTACCCTATAAGGAGAACATGAAACATAAGTTAATCCTAATTTATTACAAAATTCAACACTAGATGGTTCACCACCATGTTCACCACATATACCAAGTTTTATATCACTTCTTGTTTCTCTTCCCTTTATAACAGCCATCTCAACAAGTTTTCCTACACCTTTTTGATCTAATTTAGCAAATGGATCTTGTTCATAAATTTTATTTTCATAATAACTTCCTAAGAATTTAGAAGCATCATCTCTTGAAAAACCAAAAGTTAATTGTGTTAAATCATTAGTTCCAAATGAGAAGAATTCTGCTGACTCAGCTATTTCATCAGCAAGTAATGCTGCTCTTGGAATTTCAATCATTGTACCTATATGATAACTAATATCACTATTTTTTTCACATTTAACTTCTTCTGCTGTCTTAACAACGATATCTTTAACAAAATCTAATTCTTTTTTATCTCCAACTAATGGAATCATAATTTCAGGGACTATATCATATCCATCCTCATTATGAACTTCAATTGCTGCTTCCATTAAAGCTCTTGTTTGCATACGAGCAATTTCAGGATATGTTACAGCTAAACGACATCCTCTATGTCCCATCATTGGATTAAATTCATGAAGTTCACTACATTTTTCCTTTAAATGTTCTAATGTTACATTTAATTCTTTTGCAACAGCAATCATTTCATTTTCATCAGCAGGTAAAAATTCATGTAGTGGTGGATCTAGATAACGAACAGTCATAGGTAATCCTTTTAACTCTTTATACATAGCTTTAAAATCACCTTTTTGAAATGGAATTAAATAGTTTAATGCTTCTTCTCTTTGTTCAACAGTTTCTGATAAAATCATTTGTCTAATTCTTAAAATTCTTTCATCATCAAAGAACATGTGTTCTGTACGACAAAGTCCAATTCCCTCAGCTCCAAGTTCAATTGCTTTTTTCGTATCTCTTGGATTATCAGCATTAGCTCTAACTTTTAACTTTCTAATAGAATCAGCCCAAGACATAATTCTTCCAAAATTACCACTTACAGTTGCTTCTTTTGTTTTTATATCTCCTAAATAAATATTTCCTGTTGACCCATCTAACGAAATATAATCTCCTTCATTAAATACATGTCCACCAAGTTCAAAAGTTTTATTTTCTTCATCTATTTTAATTTCACCACATCCAGATACACAACAAGTACCCATACCACGAGCTACAACAGCAGCATGTGATGTCATACCACCTCTTACAGTTAGAATACCTTGACTTGCTACCATTCCTTCAATATCTTCTGGTGTTGTTTCAAGTCTTACTAAAACAACTCTATCACCATTTCCGCCAATTCCTTGTTTCTTAGCATCAAGCGCATTAAATACAACTTTACCAGCAGCCGCACCAGGAGATGCAGGAAGCCCACGCCCAACTATAGTTCCATTTTTTAAAGCATCTTCATCAAACATTGGATGTAATAATTGATCTAATGCTTTAGCATCTATTCTAAGAACAGCTTCTTCTTCACTGATCATTCCTTCATCTACTAAATCACAAGCAATTTTAATAGCAGCATGTGCTGTTCTTTTTCCATTTCTTGTTTGTAAGAAATATAATTTTCCTTCCTCTATTGTAAATTCCATATCTTGCATATCTTTATAATGATTTTCAAGTTTATTTGCTAAAGTTATAAATTGATCATAACATTCTGGTAAATCTTCCTTTAACTTTGTAATTGGTTGAGGAGTTCTAACACCTGCTACAACATCTTCACCTTGCGCATTAATTAAATATTCACCATATATTCCTTTTTCACCAGTAGATGGATTACGAGTAAATGCTACACCTGTACCGGAAGTACTTCCCATATTACCAAAAACCATTGTTTGAACATTAACAGCAGTTCCCCAACTACTTGGAATATCATTCATACGACGATATACATTAGCTCTTGGATTATCCCATGATCTAAATACTGCTTTAACAGCTCCTAATAATTGCTCAGTTGGATTTTGAGGAAAATCTTCATTTTTATTTTCTTTATAAACAGCTTTGAATCTATCTACTAATTCTTTTAAATCATCAACAGTAAGTTCTGTATCATATTTAATATTTTTAGCTTCTTTAACTTCATCAATTATTTTTTCAAAATAATTTTTTGGTACTTCCATAACAACATCTGAATACATTTGAATAAATCTTCTATATGAATCATAAGCAAATCTTGGATTTTTAGTTTTATTAGCAAATCCAACAACAACTTCATCATTTAAACCTAAATTTAAAATTGTATCCATCATACCAGGCATTGATGCTCTGGCTCCACTTCTGACACTAACAAGTAAAGGATCATTTATATCTCCAAATTTTTTACCTTGTTTTTCTTCTAAAATCTTTAAAGATTCAAATATTTGTTCTTTAATTTCTTCACTAATTTCTTTATTACAATCATAATAATTAGTACATGCCTCTGTTGTAATTGTAAACCCAAATGGTATTGGTAAACCTAAATTAGTCATCTCTGCTAAGTTAGCTCCTTTACCACCTAATAAGTTACGCATTGAAGCATTTCCTTCATTAAATAAATAAACATATTTTGCCATATTAGACCTCCTTATCATAATTTCATTATAACAAATTATATTTATTAAGTAACTTATTTTTTATTAAATTTTACATATTTTTGACGATATATTTAGACATTTTTATTTAATAATCATAATAAATTTACTACTTAAAAAAGTATTATTATTTTGTTTTACAAACTTATTTTAATAAATTAATTTTATTTTATTGATTTTTTATTTATTTTTACATATAATAAATTTAGAGAAATACCTAATGAGTATTAGGTTATTTCCTAGTTTTGTTTAAGAAAATCCCCAATGACCCCTGTGGCATTAGGGATTATTTTTTTATTTAGATAATAATATAATTATTATAAATAATAAGATATATATAATTAAAGTTAAATTTATTTTATCTCTTCTCATACACACCC
>CAKPGR010000029.1 GCA_934155005.1 uncultured Bacilli bacterium
GCCACTCTTGACTTTTCTATATTATTTATTACTACTGGCGTTGTTATTAATCCTATTATACTTATTACTACTATTACTGCCAGTAACTCTATCAAAGTAAAACCTTTTTTATTCATTCTATCATTCCTTTACATAAAAAAAGAAGGGTTTTTACCCCCCCCCCCGACTTTTTGGAAAAATTTACACAAAGTCAATATTATTATCTATTTTCTATAATACATTTTAGCAAACTTCTACATTTTACACAACAAGAAAATGGTTAATTAACCATTTTTCGCTTTCTTTTTTATATTAATTGTATATAATTCATTTATGAGTACTCCTAACTATAGGATTCTTTTATTATATCAATTAAAAAAATTGACTAGTTAGTCAATCTTTATTAGTTTAAAGCATCTTTTAATTTAGATCCTGCTTTAATAGTTACAGCAGTTCTTGCTGGAATATTAACAGTTTCACCAGTTCTTGGATTACGTCCTGTTGAAGCTGGTTTATCTTTAGCAGTGAATGTAACAAATCCTGTTAAAGTTACTTTACCTTCTTCTTTTAATCCTTTAACTACTCCATTCATCATTGCTTCCATAGCACGACTAGCATCAGCTTTTGTTAATCCTGCTTCTTCAGCAATATAATTTACTAAATCTGTTTTTGACATTATTTAACCTCCTCATGTTAAGCATCATATCTTGCTTACATTTAAAGAATACCATTTTTCACTAAGGAAATCAATAGTTTTTAAATAAATAATATAAAATTTTATATTGAATATATTTTATTAGGTGAAAGTATGTTTAAAAAATTTTTAATTATTATTTTGTTAATAATATCATGTGGATGTTCTAAAAAAAATAGTATTCAAACGATTATTGAAAATGATAGTAATATAGTAATTGGTATCAATTATCCAATCACTAATACATCATTAGATAAAATTGTAAGTAAAGATATAAATAGAATTTACTCAAAATTTAAATTAGAAAATAAAAATTATATTTTTTTAAACAATAAAAGTGAATTAAATATTGACTATACTTTTAATGAAATAGATAACTATATTAGTTTAGGCTTATTTATTTATATGGATAATAATAAACAAAATGATCAATATACTTTAACTTACTTTTATGATAAAAAAAAGAATAAAATTTTAAAACTTGATGATATAATTGATATCGATTTGATTAATGATATCACTAATCATGATTTTTTAGATAAATTTACTATTGATAATGATAATTTAACTATATATGGTAAAAAGACTTACGATATACCACTAATAGATTTAGACTTTAAAATTAAATTAAATACCAACAAAAAAACAATAAAAGTAAGTTATAAGAAAAAAAATAAAGTAATTGATCCAAATGATAAGTTTATTATGTTAACATTTGATGATGGTCCTAGTATATATACAGATGAATTGATTGAATATTTAAATAAAGAAAATTGTAATGCTACTTTCTTTATTCTAGGAAATAAAGTTAAAATGTATGCTGATACACTTAAAAAAAGTATTAGTTATGGTAATGAAATTGGAAATCATTCTTATAACCATAAATGGTTAGCTAAATTAACTCTAAATGAATATAATGAGCAAATTGATAAAACTCAAAATTTAATTAAAGAACATATTGGAATAACACCTTCTATTATTAGACCTACCTATGGTAGTTTAAATGAAATGATTAAAAAAAATACTAGTTTAGATATTGTTTTATGGAATGTTGATACCTTAGACTGGAAATATAAAAATGTTGATAAAATTGTTAAAAGAGCAACTAAAAATTTAAAAGAAGGTAATATTATTTTAATGCATGATACGCATAAAAGAACTATTGATGCTGTAAAAAAAATAGTACCTATAATAAAAGAAAAAGGATTTAAATGCATAACTGTAAGTGATTATAAAACTGTTTCTAAATTAAGAGAACAAAATGGATAAAGAAGAAATTAAACTTTTAGATATTCAACTAATTGCCACTGTTTTTTACATTGTAAGTTTACTTATATCAATATTTTTAACTTATAATGATAAATATAAAATAATTAATAAAAAGGGTATGATGAATGATAAAAACTCTAATAATCTATCAATTTTTAATAGAACCTTAGTTTTAATATTAACTATTGTCTTTTTATATATTAGTTTTAAAAATCAAAAAATTGCACAAAAAAAGGGTAATGATTTAAACCCTTTTAAATTACAAATAGCAGCATCTGAATTATCTGTTATAAGTGCTTTAATTGTTTTATATGTTGTTATAACTAGTGGTGAATATTCAATTATAGCAGGAGCTGAAAATCCTAATTTATAATTTTTATTTGTTAATTTTTTTATAATTTTCTTCTGAAAGATATACTTTTATTTCATATGAGTTATTATAATTATGAATTTCATTATTTTTTAAATCATTAAGTACTAAATGATATATATCAAGTGGTGCTATTGAACCTAAATCAAATGATATATAATAATTAACTTCATTTTTGTCTATTTCTTCATCATAATATTCATATTTATCAATTTTATATTTAGCCTTTTCTGGTAATGTTATTTCTATTTTTATATCATCTAATGAATTGTCAATTATGTAACTAGTGTTATCTGGATTAAAATTAAGGTATATATCATCGTTAACTTTTATATGTTCTTCTTTTGTAGTCATCTTTAAAGCATTATCGTTTGTATAATTATATTTTAAAGCTCTTGCAAAAGTTAAACCAAACCCTATTCCAATTAATGATAAACTTATAATAAAAATAATAAATAACTTTTTCAAATCATTTTTAATATTAAAAATAAAATTGTAAAATAACTTTATAATCAAATAAGTAAATAGTGTTAGTCCAAATAATGCCATAAATATATATAAGAAAATAATTCCATAAATTATATGACATACTGTTAAAATAGACATAAATACATTAAAAACAAAGAATATTATAACTGGAATAGCAAATAAAATGATAAAAAATTTTAAAACTATAACTATCATTTTTATAAGTAAATTCATAAAGCTAAATGTTGAATGTTTAGGATCTCTAATTATTATTTTTTCTTTTTTCTTTTGTACATATTTCTTATTTTCCAATTTTTCTATAGGTTCTTCAATTGTTTTTTCTAATGTATTAGAATCTTCAATTGTAACAAAATAATCCAAATATCTAATTTTATATATATGGATTGTAATAATAACTCCAATTATTAATAAGAAAATATCGCATATAGTTTTTAAAATACTATGTGATACATTATACACATTTAATGGTAAAAAGTTAAATATATTATAAAATATTGTATTTAATATAGACATAGTTATAGCACTAAATAAATATAACATAAAAATCAAAATTAACATTTCAAATATTAAAGTTATTTTTTCTTTAAAAGTCATACTAAAAAACATATTATATGATTTTGTTATAAACTTTAAAAAATCTGTAAAATAATTATTTAAATTATTTTTAATTTCTATATTATCTTTTTTGCTTTTTATTACACCATCATCTAATAAATCTTCTAATGTACAATTAAGAATACTACAAATTTGAATCATTTTATCCATATCAGGATATGATTGTCCTGATTCCCATTTAGATATAGCTTGTCTTGACACTCCAAGTTTATCTGCTAATTGTTCTTGACTTAAATTATTTTCTTTTCTGAGTTTTGGTAATTTATCACTAAATCTCATAACTCCACCTCCACTTAAATTATATTATAAATAATTGTGGTAGCACTACCTAAAATCATTATCTTTTTGTATAAATTCGGTTGCTTTAATCAATTATAACATATAAATTAAAAAAATAACAACGAGTGTTATTTTTATTTGTTAGCAATTTGACTTTTACCAAGTTCAACTAATCTCTTTGTAATTTCTCCACCAACTGATCCATTTAATCTTGATGAAGTATCTGGTCCTAAATTTACTCCAAGTTCACGAGCTATTTCATACTTCATGTTTTCTAATAGTTGTTTTGATGAAGGAGCAACTAATCTATTATTCATATATCTCACCACCTTTTCATTATTATTATGTGGATAATATATCTTTATATAAGTTCCAGTTTTTGTAAGAAAAAAGACAGATTATCTGTCCTTTATTTATTTAGATTGATAGTTAGAACCACCTAAATGTTGTTCACCCATTTGAACTAATCTTTTAGTGATTTCTCCACCAACTGATCCATTAGCTCTACTAGTAGCATCAGGTCCCATATTAACACCTAATTCGTTAGCTATTTCATATTTCATTTTATCGATAGCTTGTTTAGCACCTGGTACATATAATCTACTATTATTTTTGTTATTCATTGTATTCACCTCCTGTACATTTATATCTTGTACAATGAAGGTT
>CAKPGR010000030.1 GCA_934155005.1 uncultured Bacilli bacterium
GTCAATATCTAACATATATGTACATATTTGATTTAAAAAATGACGATCATGTGATACAACTAAAACAGTATTTTTAAAATTAATCAAAAATTCTTCTAGCCATCTCACGCTTTTGTTATCTAATCCGTTTGTAGGTTCATCGAGGATTAAAATATCAGGATTACCAAATAAAGCTCTAGCAAGTAATACCTTTACTTTTTCTTTATCAGTTAAATCTCCCATTAATTTTTCATTATAGGAATTATCAAGACCTAGTCCTGAAAGTAAAATAGATGCATCACTTTCTGCTTGCCAACCATTTCTTTGTTCAAATTCACTTTCAAGTTCACCAGCTCTAATTCCATCCTCAATTGAAAAATCAGGTTTCATATAAATAGCTTCTTTTTCTTTCATTATATTATATAAAACCTCATCACCCATTAAAACTGTTTCTAAAACTGTATATTCATTAAATTCATTATGATTTTGTTTTAAAACAGATATTCTTTCATTCTTTAAAGTTATAATTTCTCCTTTTGTAGAATCTATTTCACCACTTAAAACCTTTAAAAATGTTGATTTACCTGCTCCATTAGCGCCTATGATACCATAACAATTATCTTCCTTAAAATCTAAATTTACATCTTTAAATAATGTTCTTGTTCCAAAACGAAGTTCTAAATTATTTACCTTTAACATTAAATCACCTCAATAAATACCATTTTATCATATAAACTAAAAAAATAGAAATATTTTCTATATTTCTATTAAAACTTATTTTGTCCTTTTATACATATAAACAACTATATATGGGTTTTGGACTGAAAAAGCTGCTCCACTACAATTTTGACAAGAGGTTGTTGTTCCTGCGTTACCATTAAATGTACTAGTTATACCAGATGTTGTCTTATTATTCTCATACCACCAACCACCTCCTGCACTTCCAGAAAATCCATAATTTGCAGGTGTCGCACTCCAATTAGATCCAATAACCACAGCATTACCACCATTACCAAAAAAACTTGCTACATTTCCACTTGGTGTATATGTATGGATATGGTTTGGTAAATTACCTATTGCTAATGCTGTTGTTGAGCTTCCACCCATTGATCCTGCTGTATAATTTGTTACACCATTACTTCCTGAACTTATAAGTGTTCTACCACTTCCATAAGCTTCCCATGTTCCACCAAATTTTTTAGCTACATCTGAAGCATTTGTTATATCTGTTGATATATAAATACTTCCTACTGGATACATTTTATCTAACATAGTCGATTCAAGATTGTCGACTTTTTTTATTAATTCAGCTACCTGATTATTATTACTAGCTATACTATATAAATCATCTAAAGCATTTTGAAGAGTTGCGTCACTTCCTAAATTAGAACCTGCTGGAGAATCAATTGATACATCACTCGCATAAAATTTTGACCCAGCATAAACTCCTATACTTCCAAATATTAATCCTATTATTATTCCAAATATTATTTTCTTATTATTTATAATTTTCTTCATTTTAAAATTCCTTTCTATACAAAAAAAAGAGAGGTTTTATACCCCCCCCCCGACTTTGAAATTTTTTTATCTCTCAGTCAATATTATTATTTAATTTACAAATTCATTTTAACAAAAAAGTTCTCTTTTTGCAAATATCAAATATCTATAAAATTAATCAATATATTTTTGTTTCTTTTTTAATTTTTTCAATTTTTGTTTTTCTTTTTCTATCTTCTTTTCTAATTTTTTCTTTTCTTTAATTACTTTTTTATCATATTTTTTTACCATTGATTTAAAATCTGGGAATGAATAAACAAGTCTCTTGCTAAAATAATTTTTCTCTTTTAATGTTTTTCTAACTAATTTTGTTACTTCTTCTGTACTATCTTTTCTAATATCTCTTTGAACTTTTTTAAACCCATTTATAATATTATAAGAAACAATTAAATCAGTCATAAAAATAACAAAAGTTATAGTTGCTATAATAGTAAGTGCGATTTGATTTAAATTATAAATTAAACCAAATATAATAGGATTTGCCCATTCAATAATTACTACTCCACCTATTCCAAATAAAATCATTGTTTGTAAACAAATACGCCCATTTAAATTAAAATTTTTAGTACTATAATCCCACCATCTCGTTTGAAATAGCTTTTCCATAATAACACTAGTAATATATTCAAGTATCGAACAAATAGCCATTGCTTTTAAAAATGTTGCTGCAACATCATTACTAGGTTTTATAAGTAAGGTCATTATAACTGCACCTACTCCATAAATTGGACAATATGGTCCTATTAAAAAACCTCTATTAACAAAATGATTACTTTTGGTATTACAACATATCATTTCACATATCCAACCAATTATTGAATATATAAAGAAAGATAAAAATATTATTTGCAATTTATACATAAAACCTACTCCTTATCTAAAAATAATTTTTTTATATTTTTTGTTGGTACTAATACTTTAATATTTCTCTCAATTTCAATTTTAAAATTAGTATCTTTATCTAAAAGTTCTTCACCATCAACGCTCCATCCTTTTTTAAGTGGTTTATCAAAAGTAATTTCAAGACTTTTAGCTTTATAAAATTTAAATCCACCTGCTGTTGTTATATCTCTATTTTTCATATGATATAAACTTCTAATAATAT
>CAKPGR010000031.1 GCA_934155005.1 uncultured Bacilli bacterium
GTCTTGCATCTATTTGTGTACATTTACCTAAATTAGTAATGAACAATTTATTTTTTTCAATTTCTTCGTAAACATAATCACAAAATTCATAATCCCAATCTTTTGGTTTCTTTTCTTGAATATTGTTAAATGTTTCTTCACTTAATAAATTAACTTTATAGAACAACTTCCATATATTTTTAGTTCCTAACCATGGAGACTTTCTCCCTTGCCAAGATTTATCACTGGCAATATTTTTTCCTGTAGGATTCATAAAAACAAAACATATATCAGGATTTTCTTCACATCCACCATTATATATAGAATCTAATTCTTTAGCGCCATATTTAACTTGTAATTTATCATAATCTTTTTTTAAATCTTCTATTTTCATTTTTTTACCTTCTTATATAAAAGTTTACCATAATTCGTAATTACCCCCCCTATTTTCTTTAAGATTTAATCCTTTTTTACTTATAAAATGTAAAAAGAGAACTTTTCAAAAGTCTTTATTCATAAGGTTTTAAATGATGTTTTCCATAAGTCGGTATATACCAGTTAATATTTATTTTATTTTCATTAATTTGGAATATCTTTCTTTATTTGACTATATAAGAGTCTAATTAATTCTACAATATCATTATCATAAATTTTCTTTGATTCATCAAAGTATAAAATATCATTTCTCAATTTTGGTAGTAATTCAATTATTAAATCCAATTTTTGATTACTATTAAGACATGTTTTCCATCTACCCATTCCAATCCATGCTAATTTGTCAGCATCTTTAATTATTAAACCCTCTTTTGCTTTAGGTAACATATTCCATTTATGATTCTCTATTGCCTTACAACACTCATCAATTAATATATCATCATACTTATAAATTGTCATTGTTTCCTTTAGCATTTGTGCAGATATTTTTTCATGACCAGCATCTATTTTAATTCGTCCAACATCATGCCAATAAGCACTTATAATACACACATCAATATTAATATCAACATTTAATTTTTTTATTAATAGTTTAGTATAATAAACCACATCATGAATATGATTAATATCATGCTCACAGTCATCAATATTTTGCATATACTTTTTAGCAATATCAATTATGTCTTTATATTTCTTTTCAACATCATCAAATTAAATAATTTTTTTCATATATTCTACACCCCACTTTTTTATTATTAGATAGCATAAGCACTTTACTAATCTTACACTTTTTATCCATTTTAACATGTTTTTATATAAAACTTACAAGATACTGACTTTCACAGTTCTTATTTTATCTGAAATTTCTTCTATTCTTTGGTAAATCGTATAAAAATATTTCATTTTCAGTTTACAGATAAACAAGCATGATCAATTGTACCAGTAATAAGTCTACTCACTTTAGCAACAATCAACGTATAATCATCACACATTCCATTATCTATCCAATTTAAAACTATAGAAACAAATGAATACTTATAAAAATCTGTTATAAATTTTTTATCCTCTTCTCGTAGATTTTTTCCCTTAGATTTTTCAAGTATTTCACTATATATTATAGGGTATACTAATCTATATAAATTGTTTCTTAAGACTTCTACAGAAACAGAATAATAAATATTTTTTACAAAAATTTTTTCTTCTTCCATTATTTTAAAAATAAGTAAAAATTTATCTTCCCATTTTTCACATTCATCTTTTTTTTCTAATATATTATCAACTTCATCTATGCAAATCCATTCAATTAAATCTCTTATATCCTGAAAATGATAATAAAAAGTTTGTCTATTTATATCACATTTATTTGCAATATCATTAACAGTTATTTTATTGAAAGATTTTTCTTTTAATAAATCTTTAAATGTATATGCTATTGCTTTTTTTGTAGTTAAACTGCTCATTATTTATCACCTACACTATATTATACATTAAAAAAAATATGAAATAAATATTTCATATTTAATATTATTTAAATAAACCACTTTCTTTAAATAATATTTCGAGATCTGTTCCTTTAATTTTCTTTTCAACTATTTTTATGACTTGCTTTTCAGCAAATGTTAAAGGAAGTTTATCAACTGATTTTTTATCTACAGCATAATAACATGCTTTCAATAATTCTCTAACATCATATTTACTACCCCAAACTTCTGGTACAGCTCTATCAATTTTTAAAAGTGTATAAACAGCTTCCATACCTGTACGTATTGAATATTCTGTAGTAAATATTGTATCTCTTGGTGTTTCTGCAAATTGTCCAACAAAAGCAAAATTAATTGATTCTTTTGGCACTACAAGTGGTCTATCTTTTTCTTC
>CAKPGR010000032.1 GCA_934155005.1 uncultured Bacilli bacterium
AGCGCCACGTTTGCACCGTGGAGGTCAAGGGTTCGAATCCCTTATTCTCCACCATATTGAATGTTAACCTTTGTTTTTCAAAGGTTTTTATTTTGCTAAAAAATATTAAAAATAGTTATACCTAATAAAAATAAGAAAAAATTTAAGCATAAAAGAAATAAAAATAATCCAAGTCCACCAAAAAAACCAGCACCAATCCAATTTTTAATTTTATATTTAGTTTCTTCACTTAATATCAATTTTAAAATAGCTATTATAATGACCAATATTACTAGCAATATAAATATTTTTAAAACAATAAAATCTGAGTTACTAAAATTTAATGTATAATTTCCAAATTCTAAATTCATAACAATCACTCCTTGCTACTATTATAACATATATTTATTGTTAAAATTGGTTTAAATACTTTGACTTTAACATCTTAAAAATATATAATTAATTTAGGAGAGTGATATAATGCATACTTTTGAATCTGATAATTTTGATATAGTGGAATATTTAGGAAGAGATTCTGTTGACAATTTGGATAATGTTCAAAATTACCTTGATTTTTCTATTGAAACCACAATTAAAAGACAATTTCCAGATGCTGATATAAAATTAGAAAAAGATTTAGCAAAAAAAATATTAATTGATTATTTAAATGGTAATAATTTAATATTTACAAGACAAAATGATATAAGAAGAAATATGACACATATTAATAGAGAAAGAGTTGCTAATTTATTAATAAAAACAACAATAGAAAAAAAAGCTTTTAATGATAGAGTTAGAAGAACACTAACTGATGAAAACTTTGATGATAAATGTGTTACAAGATTAACAGAGCTAATTAGTTCAGGAAATTATGAATTAGCAAAACAAGCATTACAAGATGGATCAGTACTTAATTCTGTTGTAGGAACATATGTTAATAATTTCTATAAACAAGATGAAGAAAGAAGAAAAAATATCGAATATATAGCTTACGAAGATCAAATTACAGAAAGAGCACTTCAAACTCTTAATATTGATATTATAAGTAATAGTAAAACTAGATAATAAGCATTCTAGTTTTTTCTTGCTAAAAAAAGTAAATTAAGTTATAATTTTAAACAGGTGATTAGATGGAAAAAATTATTTTAATAAAGTATGGCGAATTAACTACAAAAAAAGCTAATCGTAAATTTTTTATAAATACATTAACTCATAACATAGAAAAAATTCTTAATGGAATAGATGTTACTATAAATAAAGATAGAGTAAGAATGTATATAAATTGTAATCAAAAAGATTTTGATTTAGTTTCAGAAAAATTATCTAAAGTTTTTGGACTTCACGGTATAGTAATAGCTTATAAAGTTAATAATAATATAGAAGAAATAAAAGAATGTTCTTTGAAAAAAATTTTAGAAAATGATTATAAAAAATTTAAAGTTGAAACAAAAAGAGCTGATAAATCTTTTCCTATATCTTCAATGGAATTTAGTAATATAATTGGTGGACATATTTTAAAAAATACCAATTTAAAAGTTGATGTTCATAATCCAGATGCTATTTTACATATTGAAATAAGAAAAGAAGGAACATTTATTTATGATAATGAAATAAAAGGAATTGGTGGATATCCTGTTGGAATTCAAGGAAAAGGATTATTAATGTTATCTGGTGGTATTGATTCACCAGTTGCTGGTTATTTAGCCTTAAAACGAGGTGTGGATTTGGAGTGTTTGTATTTTGAATCACCACCACACACAAGTTTAGAAGCTAAAAATAAAGTTATTTCTTTGGCAAATATAATAAATGAATACTCTGGAAACATTAAATTAAATGTAGTTCCATTTACAAAAATTCAAGAAGAAATATATAAAAATGTACCAGACAGTTATATTATCACCATTATGAGAAGAATGATGTATCGAATTGCTGAGAGAATTTGTCAAAAACATAAACTTAAAGTAATTATAAATGGAGAATCGATTGGTCAAGTTGCAAGCCAAACTTTAACAAGTATGATTGCAATAAATAGTGTTACAAATTTACCAGTTATAAGACCAGTTGCTTGTATGGATAAATTAGAAATAATTGATATAGCAAATAAAATAAAAACTTATGAAACAAGTATATTACCATATGAAGATTGTTGTACTATATTTTTACCACGACATCCAGTTATAAATCCATCTCTTGAAAAATGTATAAAATATGAATCTTTATTTGATTATGAAACTTTAATAGAAGAAGCTGTTTGTAATATAGAAATAATATCTAATTTAAAAAATCAAGAATT